>JAESUN010000321.1 GCA_016763045.1 Opitutaceae bacterium
CATGGGGGTCAGCCGGCCGGCCTCGCCCTGCAGTGCAGCGTCGATGAACAGCCGCGTGATCTGCGGCATGCTGAGGAGAAGCCCTGTGTTGATCAATAGCGCCACTCCCAGTACCTAAATCGATAAAAGACCCGAGAGACTGCTCTGTGAACGCCTCACAAACACGCTCTACTAATTGTTCTGTTTCCGGTCGCGGTATCAGAACCCGTTTATCGACTTTCAAAACGAGATTCATGAAAGGAGCCGTTCCCAGAACATACTGTAACGGTTCTCCCTGTCCTCTTCTTTTAACCAAGGGACGGATATTCTGCAGCTCTTCTTCCGGCAACGGTCGTTCAAACTGTAGATACAGCTGCATCCGATCCAACTCCAAGGTATGAGCAATAATCAGTTCCGCTGTTAAGCGAGCACTCTCGATTTTTCTTTTTTCAAAAAAATCAGTCGTCCGCTTGATGACCTCGATCACGGTTAGCATATACACCTAAGTCAAAAAGCCCTCTTATTCATCAACTCTTCTACCTTCTCGTCGTAGTCTGCCTGTAAGAGAGCTTCGATTACTTCCTCTATTTCACCCTCAATGACTTGCGGCAAGCTATGTAAGGTCAGGCCGATCCGATGATCCGTCAGACGACTTTGCGGAAAATTATAGGTCCGAATACGTTCACTCCTGTCACCACTGCCAATCTGGCTTCGACGATTCTCAGAATATTTCGCTTTCTCTTCTTCCTCCTTTATCTGCAACAAACGGGAACGGAGAACCTTCATTGCTTTCGCTCTGTTTTTAATCTGAGAGCGCTCATCCGCGCAGGTAACAATCATGCCCGTCGGCTTATGCAAAATCTGCACCGCAGAATCTGTCGTATTGACCCCCTGCCCTCCTGGACCACTCGCGCGACAAACAGAGATATCCAGATCACTCGGATCAATCGTGATATCGACCTCCTCTGCTTCGGGCAACACGGCTACCGTCACAGTCGACGTATGAATACGACCATTTGCCTCGGTATCAGGAACTCGTTGTACTCGATGCACCCCACTCTCGAACTTCAAAAGCTTATACACATCCTCACCCGTGATCGCAAAAATGACTTCTTTAAACCCATTGCGATCCGACAAACTAGCACTCAACTGCTCAACCCGCCATCCCTTGGTTTCCGCATAGCGACAATACATCCGGTAAAGATCCGCCGCAAAAAGAGAAGCTTCGTCTCCCCCAGCACCGGCACGGATTTCCATCAACGTATTGCGGGAATCCGTCTCATTGGGAGGAATCATCGCGATAAGGATGGTTTTCTCCAAAACCAACTTCCGCTCCTTTAAGTCGGGAAGTTCCATCTCGGCCAACTCTTTCAATTCATCATCACTCTCCGAATCCGCCAAGAGCTCCTGAGTCTCCTTTATCTCAATATCTACTTTCTGCAGTTCCGAGTGCTGATCAATCATCTCCCGCAACTTCTGCTGCTCTCTCGACAACATCGCTGCCTTTCGAGCATCCGCAAAAAAGCTCGGATCTGCCATAGCAGCATCCAATTCTTCGACGCGACGCACAAAGGGATAAATATCAGGGACAGTGGGCATGAAATGGAATTAAATGAAGTTCTTTAAAAGGATGAAAATTGCGAATTGCTTAAACTGCTACACGCACCTTTGCTAATGGCCAGCGAAAGATTGCTATAGGACGCACTAATTTCTGGGGCGCCTAATGAAAAAATATTGCTATGGCTACAGTGCTTTTCACTCAAAATATAATCGCCTGCATTTGGGATTTTGACAAGACATTGATCCCGGGATACATGCAATCCCCTCTCTTCAGGCACTACAACATCGACGAAGCCAGGTCTTGGGAAGAAACCAACAGCCTGGCTGAGCATTATAAGCAGCGTGGATATAACGCCTCTGGAGAAAGCATCTACTTAAACCACCTGCTCAGCTATGTGCGAAATGGCCCTCTGAAAGGGCTGAACAACAAGATCTTACAGGAATGTGGTAAGGAAATCGAATTCTATGAAGGAATCCCCCAATTTTTCCAAACACTCAAACAGCTTGTTCAATCAAAAGCAGAGTATCGCAAACATGATATCAGTCTCGAGCACTACATCGTCAGCACAGGATTAGCTGAAATCATTCGAGGCAGCCTGATCGGAAAAGAAGTTGAAGACCTCTGGGGATGCGAATTCATCGAAAACCCTCTTCCACCAGGCTTTTTGAGCCAAAAAGAACTTCTAATAGATGGAGACCGTGAGATCAGTCAAATCGGCACCATGATCGACAATACGACAAAAACCAGAGCCCTCTTCGAAATAAACAAAGGAACCAACAAAAATCCGGCCATCGATGTCAATGCGAACATCAATCCAGAAGATAGACGCATCCCATTCCAAAATATGATTTACATAGCAGACGGGCCCAGTGACATCCCCAGTTTCTCTGTCGTCAAAAGCAACGGAGGAAAAACATACGCTGTTTACAAACCCGGATCCACGGAGGAATTCGAACAAAATGATCGTCTCCTTCAAGTAGGGCGCATCCACGCCTACGGCCAAGCTCGCTACACCCCTGAAAGCAATACCTCTATGTGGCTCCAGATGCATGTTCAGCACATCTGCGACCGCATCGTCACGGATAGAGAAGCTGCTGTGTCAAAAAAGGTTTCAAAACCACCACGCCACCTTGATGATGAAAACAGAAAGCCTGAGAAGCAAAATCCTTCACAACTAGAGCAGGATTCCTTTCTTTAGCCGCAACCACATATACGGAATCTGGCTGTCTTTTGTACAGGACAAGAAACTACCTGAAAAACAGGAATATTTCATTGTCGTCACAGATTCATCCGTTTTTCTTAAAACTTCATGGTAACTGTTCAAAACATCACCAAAGACTTCGGCCCCAACCGAGCTGTCGATAACATCTCTTTCGAAGTCACTCCCGGAACGATCCTAGGATTTCTTGGTCCAAATGGCGCCGGTAAATCAACCACCATGAAGATGTTGACAGGCTTTCTCACGCCCACCTCAGGGACTGCCATCGTCAACGGATACGATATCATCAAAGATCCTGTTGAAGTCAAAAAACGCATTGGTTACCTACCTGAAAGCTCTCCGGCCTATCCGGAAATGACCATGATCGAATTCCTCCATTTCATTGCCGATTGCCGAGGATTTACGGACGTTACAGAAAGGGCCGCCAGACTAGAAGAAGTCATCTCTCTCTGCCATTTAGACAACGTTCGCAACCAGACAGTGGAAACACTCAGTAAAGGTTATAAACAGCGAGTTGGGTTCGCTCAGGCCATCTTCCATGACCCGCCTATTCTCATCCTGGATGAACCGACAGACGGGTTAGACCCCAACCAAAAACATGAAGTTCGCAAGATCATCTCCGGTATGGCCAAGGACAAAGTCATCATTCTTTCAACTCATATCCTGGAAGAAGTAGATGCCCTCTGTAATCGTATCATCATCATTCATAACGGTCACATCGTTATCGACCAGACCCCAGATGAAATCCGCAAAGAACTGGGGCCAAAACTCGATGAGGTTTTCCGCAAATTAACCAGCCCTGCCCACACTTCATGAATCCGACAATTACTGTTCTTAAACGAGAATTTGCCGGCTATTTCCGATCACCCGTCGCGTATATTTTTCTCATTGTCTTCCTCATAGCATCCATTGGCTTGACATTCTTTGTCGGGAATTTTTTCGATGGCCAAACCGCCAGTTTACAAAGCTTCTTTCTCTTTCACCCATGGATCTTTCTCTTTCTCATCCCTGCAGTCGGCATGAGGCTCTGGTCTGAAGAAAAACGATCCGGCACGATCGAGCTCCTCTTCACCCTTCCGATCACAACGACACGAGCAGTTGTCGGCAAATACCTCGCGGCCTGGCTATTCCTCTCCCTCGCGATTGTTCTCACTTTCCCCATCGTCTTAACCGTCGGTTATCTCGGTAATCCCGATTGGGGCGTCATCTTGGCAAGCTACATTGGCAGTATCCTCATGGCCGGATCTTATTTGGGCATCTGTTCTTTCACCTCAGCTTTAACACAGAATCAGATCATCAGCTTCATCCTTAGTGTCCTTGTTTGCATGGTTATTCTATTTCTTGGGTGGAGCATTTTTTCGGACTTTTTAAGTGTCCTTTTTCCTGTCTGGATCGTGGATGCTTTTTCAAATTTCAGTTTCACCACACACTTCGATAGCTTCACCAAAGGAATTATCCACTTACACAGCGTCATATACTTCCTCTCGGTTTCTGCCATAGCACTCACTCTGAATATCCTCGCTCTGGAACGCTAAGCCACTCCTTTCGAAAACATTTCTGCCTCATGAAAAAAGGAAATAAGATCCTCATTATAGGACTCCTCCTTCTCGCTCTCGTCCTCGTTAATTATATCGCTTCATCCTTTCCCGTGAAAATCGATATGACGACCGATAGTAGTTATACTCTCTCGGACGGAACAAAACAACTACTCGCCAAGGTAGAAGAACCAATCACCCTTCAATTTTACTTCAGTCGCAGTCTCAAAGACCTTCCCATCAATTACAAAAACTACGCCACCCGAGTAGAGGAAATGCTGAAGCAATACGTCACAGCTTCCAAAGGACTCATAAGGCTTCGCATTATTGATCCAAAGCCCGATACAGAAGAAGAGGAAACCGCCCTGGCAACCGGCATACAAGCCCGCGCTGTCTCAACAGGGGAAATTCTTTTCTTTGGTTTGATCGCCATACAAGCCGATACAGAAAAAGTAATCCCTCTACTAACTCCCGCCAGGGAGGGATTCCTGGAATACGACATCTCCCAGCTCATCTATACTGCTCAACTCTTGGATAAACCGACACTTGGAATCATATCCAGTCTTCCATTACAATCATTCGAGATGACGATTCCTGGTCAGCCTGCTCCTAGACCCAGCCAGATGATCATTCAAGAATGGGAGCAAGTCTACGAAATCGTTCCCATTGAACCAAACCAACAAAGCATTCCGGAAGACATCGATGTCCTGGCGGTCATTCACCCACAGAACCTCAATCCAAAACTCGTCTTTGCCATCGATCAATTTGTCCTAAAGGGAAACCCGCTCTTCCTAGCCCTGGACCCTTCCTCTCACTATTTTAGCCTAATGGGAAACCCGCAAGCATCACAATACGATGCACCCGACCCACGTCTAACCAGCGATTTGCCCAAACTTCTTCCCGCCTGGGGGATTACCTACAACCCTCAGTCAATTGTAGCCGACCGTATCCTGGCGAGCAGGGTACAAACTCAGGAAGGCTTGGTTGACCATCTCCTATGGCTATCTCTCACCGAAAAACAGTTTAACCAGGAAATTTTACCCACAAGTAACCTCTCCTCTATGCTACTGATTGAATCAGGTCTCTTTTCCTTAGAAGAAGACAGCGATCTGGAGCTCATCCCACTTTTGCAGACAACTGAAGAATCGAGTCGAATGGCTGCCATGACCGTGAGCTACACCCCTCCGAACCAACTCATTCGTCAATTCAAGCCCAGAGGCACCTCGATGACTCTGGCCGGATTGATCCGAGGAAATTTTAAAACAGCGTTTCCCGAAGGAGAACCTCTCGATGAAGACGAAGAAGAAACAGCTCTTGATAAGGTTTTGCCCCACAAAAATTTTCTTAAAGAATCAAAAACACCCGGAACAATCCTACTCGTGGCAGACACCGATTGGCTC
>JAESUN010000322.1 GCA_016763045.1 Opitutaceae bacterium
CATGCGGCGCTCCATTTCGGCGATGAGTTTTCCTCCCGTTTCGGGAGCTTCCAGAGCAGCGGCTATTTCCTGAATACCGTCGAGCAGATCTTTGAGGGAATTAGGTGAGAGGGAAACGATTTTGGGCTCTGAAGAGAGGACTTGGCAAACTGCCGATTGCACGTCTTTGAGACTCACGGCACAGACCTCGCAGTGGTCTTGGGTCACTATGAGTGTTGGCTGCAGTTTTTCGAGTAGATCAATGTCTATCCTATAGACGGAGAGAGCCTCTTTGAGTGTATTAAGCACTCGCGTGTCGATTTCTTTACTGGTGCCGCAGGTGTCGAATTTGGGCTCGGAACATTTAGGGAGAGAGGTGACGGAGGCTGGGTAGTCGCACTCGTGGGATCGGCCGACGAGACTGTCTCTAAAGCCGAGGGCACAAAGGGTTTCAGTGCTGCTTGCGATGAGGGAAATGATTCTATGTTCTGGCACGCAATTGTCTATTATTGTGATTAGTCAGTGGGTTCGAGATCGCAGAAACCGAACTTGAAGTGATGGTTTGGGCCGCCACATGGTATCCGAGTTTTCGGACTTCTCTCAGGGCGATGACGCTGTCTTTACCTGTGGACCAAGAAAAAAGAATCGCTGGCTTTTCAGCTCCTTGTTTCATCGGGTGACTTTGGTCTGTTCCGGAAGAGTCTCCAGCGCTCTTCGGTGATGTCATTACGGAGAAGCTCCTGCCTGGCTAGTTTGAAGAGGAGATCGGATAATCGATTGACGAATTTCAAAATGGAAGGGTCAACGGGATCTATTTTGTTGAGTGTTACCAGTCGTCTTTCAGCTCGTCGGATTTGTGTTCTGGAAGTATGGCAGAGAGAGGAGATTTCATTTCCCCCGGGAAGCAGGAAGTATTCGGTGACGCTAGAGAGGGTCTTTTCGATTTCTTCCAGCCAAGTTTCCATCCATTCGGCGGATCCGAGAGGAAGGGGTATTTGCGGCTTTTTGACTGAAGAGGAAGGAGTTGCCACATGGGACATGAGATTCATCATTTCAGTTTGTATCCGTTGCAGCCCTTCTTCCCAGTCGTGCTTCGCATCCAGTTTACTTCTGAGCAATCCGATCGTGCTGTTGGCTTCGTCGAGTTCTCCTAAGCATTCGATGCGGATGTCATCTTTATCAACGCGTTGTCCGCCACCGATGGCGGTAGTTCCTTTATCACCTGTTTTGGTGGAGATGTTACCTTTCATAATGGGTGGGATTAAGTTTTATCTTCGAATCGATTTTCCCATTTTTGAGTGAAACCGAGGGCGAAGGATTTGTGGATGAGATTAAGAAAAGGTTTGTTTTCGATCGACACGGGGAACGTATCGATTTCCTTGCGGAATCTTTCTGTTTCAAATGGTTTTTGAGAGACGAGTTTTACGATTTGAGCTGCATAGGTGAGCAGTATTTCGTGGATACAGGTTTTTGGAAGAATTCCTGAAGCGATCTGGTCTCTGAGGTGGACTAAGGCTTGGGTTGCCGCGACAGCCATGGGATCATGATTGACGGAGAGGAAGTTGTTTCGAAAGAGGGCTTGGATCTCTTTGTTGGGTAGGTTTTTGAGGACGCCCTCGATGAAGGTTTCCTGCTTTTCGCCGAAACGTTGCAAATGTGCGATACACGAGCGGCGTGCATCAGGGGTTAGCCCGCTTTGCAAATTTAAGGCTTGAGCGAGGGATTCACGGACGACGTTACCTATTAATTCGCCCGTTTTGGAATGTTTGTTTGCATCGGTATGTTGGATGCGTGTTCCGAGCAGGCATGCGATTCCAATTTGATCGGTACCAGTACCGGTGGCTATTCCATCCGAATAGCGGGAGGGGATCGCTAATTCCTGTAAGATACTGGCTTTAGCTTCGGCTATCAATGTGGAAGCGACAACGAGGGCTCCTGGTGAAAGCTCTTCGCTGAGAAAGAGCATGATGTTAATGGTCCCTGCTATTGGGGTTGGTTTACCTAGGCTTTCGGCGCCGTTTTCGGTTTGGTAATAGCTTGCGGGATCTCCCGCTCGAGCGCCATTGCTTCCCACTCCGGCGGTTGTCACAGCGATGGTTTCAAATCCTCTGAATGAGGCTTGGGCAATGGCGGCGTTATGCATGTTGGCCGCGGTCCCTAGACTAGCTGATGTCTTGTAAGGAAGACCTGCCATGGAGCATATCCTCTTTTGATAACGTTCGGGATCTCCTACAGCGACTTTGCAAAGATCGGTTCCAACATGATTAGAAGGTTCGCATGATTGGTGATTATAAAGGTACTCAATATCTTCGCGTAAACCGCCGTTATAGCGACAACTCGAGAGAATTCGATGTGGATTAAGAAAATGTGCGTAAACAATTTTTTCCTTTCGGAAGGGTTCAACGCTGTCGTAGTAATGGCCTATTTTCATTTAAGAGGAAAGTGAGGGTCCGGATGTTTCCCGTTGCGGTTGGTTGGACGTGCGATCCATCCCATAAGAGATTCAAGAGAGTGGAAAGGGTGGGCGAGTCCATGATCGATGATTTCCCATTCGACGTTTTTTGCGGTCTTTTTGATTTTTACGACAAATCGAGCGCTCTCAGGTGAATCACTGAGGCCGTAGCCTCTTCTGGCGAAAGCTCTTCGGGTCCAGATTCGCTCGGCGCCTGTTCCTTCTATCCAAATGAATTTACAGGGAGTCCGGTGCATGCGGAAAGAACCCTGTTCGGTATCCCAGTCTAGACTTTCTGACGCAAAAACAGATGCAATGGAGCCCTCAAGAGCGAGGGCTTCCGGGATGCCTTCGATGATGTTTCCTTCTTTGCCAAAGAGCCAGAGCTTGTCGGCACAATGAAGGGCTAGGTCGAGATCGTGGGTTGAAAGTAAAATGCTCAGTCGTTTTTTTTGGGTTAACTCACGCAATGTGTGCATGAGTTCAACTCTTCTGGGTAGGTCCAGAAAGGCGGTTGGTTCGTCGAGCAACATGATAGGTGCTTCCTGTGCCAAAGCTCTCGCGATCATTATTTTTTGCTTCTCGCCATCGCTCAATTCAGAGATCTGGCGTTCTGCTAAGGAAGTTCCTTCCACTGCGTGCAGGGCTTCTGCGATGCGTTCCCGATCGTGATCTGAAAGAATTCCCGTCCAATTAGTATGAGGATGGCGACCGAGGGCGACTATCGCATTGGCAGAGAACATGCCCATGGGGAGGCTTTCTGTCAGCACAACGCTGATACGTCGTGCGCGTTCCCTTGGCGTCAAATTGCGAATGTCGGTGTTTTCTATCTGGACGTTCCCTTCCAGAGGGGTGTCCATTCCGGCCAAAGCTCTGATGAGTGTCGATTTCCCTACTCCGTTTGGACCGAGTAAGCAGACAAATTCACCTGGGTTGAGCTTTAGATTGAGATTGGAAGCAACGATAGAGGGGAGCTGTTTTTTCCGTGAATACCCAATGCTTAGATTCTTTGTTTGTAGGTGAGGATTCTGGGGGGCGTTTGTTCTCATCTTCCAAAGACCTTTCCGAGGTTACGCTGTTTCATGAGAGCAGTGGTGATAACGGGCGCGCCGATGAGGGCCGTGACAGCGTTGAGAGGCAGGGCGCCGTCGAACCCAGGCGCCTTCGCTATGAGGTCTGATCCCAGAGCAATACTGGCTCCGGTGAGTAAAGAACCTGGAATGAGGATGCGGTGAGAGGAAGTTTTAAAGAGATAGCGGCATAGATGTGGCGCTGCAATACCGAGAAAGCCGATGGGGCCACAGAAACCTGTGACAGCTCCGGCTAGCAGCGAAGCAATTCCGAGGGTTACGATACGAGAGGTCTTTACATTTGTACCAAGGCTTTCTGCGTAGCGTTCGCCCATCAATAAGGCATCTAGGGGTTTAGCTAGGAAGAAGGTAGCTCCGATCCCGAAAGTCATCCAGGGGGCGAAGATCCGCATTTGAGTCCACGTAACGTTGGCAAAGGAGCCATAGGACCAAGAGAAGAAGGATTGTATCCGTTCGGCCATACTGTAGAACATAAGGATACTGACGACTGCTCCGATTGCGTAGCTCAGCATCAGGCCGAGAATCAGCAGAGACATAACGTCCACTCTTTGGGCGAAGAGAAGGATGAAGGCCAATACAGCTGCTGCACCACAGGAAGCTGCGATGATCACCAAAATATTTCCGGATAATTCGAGGCTTTGAGTTAGTGCGACTCCAGAGGGAGCTAAAATGAGTAGGACGATGGCGACTCCTAAACTTGCTCCGGAATTGACTCCTAGGACGAAGGGGTCGGCCAGGGGGTTTCGAAAAACGGTCTGCATCAATAGTCCAGATATGGCGAGGGCGGCCCCTGCTAGTAAGGCAGTTAAGGCTCGAGGTAGCCGGAAGTTCATCACTATTTGGCTGACGATTGGATCCGAGGATTCTTTTTGAATCAAGGCACTCCAGACATCGCTGATTGAAATCCAAGCAGATCCGAGGCAGATGTTTGCGGTGAAGGCTCCTAGTAGGATAAGTCCAAGAGCCCCGAAAAGAAAGGTGGGGTTGTGGCTATTTTGCTCTGCGGGGCCTTGAGTCATGGGGTTTTTAGGAGGTTCGATACGAGAGCTTATTTAAGTCTCTGATAGAAAACAAACTCGTGGTTGGGTAAAATTTCTGGATGAAAAGTTTTGATGAGATCGGCCAGGACTTCTTCTGGATGGGAAACACCGCGTTCGAAAATATCGTTGCCGCCATGCTCGTTGACTCGGAGGTTGTTGTTGTAAACGTGGCCAGTTTTCAATGCTTGAAAACCGACAAAACGTTCATCGGCTTTTAATAGACTTGCGATCGAATCGTAGTGGCTGGGGTGCAACCAGAAGTCGGCAGAGTGGGCGTCCTGAAGAATTAATTCGAAGTCGAGCGCGACACCACCCCTTGAGTCAATGTCTGCCCAAACATAGTCTGCCCCGGCGTCAGCGAAGGCTTTGGAGGTATAGCTTTTCCCTCCTGGGACATGCCAAATACCACCGTAGGGAGCGCTCGACATGACTGTTGGGCGATTTTCCAGTTCTTGAGTTCGTTCGAGCAAGGATTCGTATCGTTTCACGACTTGATCAAAGAGTGTAGCCGCTTTTGCTTCTTTGTCGTAAAAGGCGGCAATGCACTTGATCCACTCTGTTCTCGCGAGTGGGTGCTCTTCCATGTATCCAGCCATTACGACGACTGGTAGCTTGGCTCTCACCAGTTGTGGATGGACGTCGAAATTCGGATTGCCTGTGGTGCTGGTTAGGATGAGATCTGGTCGGATCATCATGAGAGATTCCACATCCATGGCTGTGCCGGATTGAATGGGTTTGGCCAAACCTTTTGCGATGCGTTCATGCGCAATAGGATCGTTTGCGAAATTGAGATAAGCTATCCCGACGAGAGAGTCGTGTAGTTGCAGGTCTTGGATGGGTCCGAGAAAGACCGTTGCCATGATGACCAAGCGTTCGACGGGTGTTCGTACGATGAGCGCGTCTTTGGGTAGTTCAGGGAGATCCGAATTCTTAGGAACTAACGCATAGGTTTGTTCGTCGTCGCCTGCACCGATCCATGTATTGCGGATGGTGAGGATTTTATGCGTCGAATATTGTTCGAGTTTAAAGTTTTGAGCGTATCTGAGAGGCTCTATTTGGGGTTCTTCTGCACTGAAAACAGTGATAAGGGAGAAAAGAAAACTTAACAGACAACTGACATTTTTTAGGGAGTGCGTCATAGATGAGAGTCTGTGTTTAGGATGGGGGGCTTGCGTGGCCGGTGTAAGACGGTAGCGACCGGATTGTATCGGTCGCTACCTTTTTGATAAGGTAATTATTTAGAAGTCTAGACGGATACCTGTATAGAAGGCGATGCCGGGTGACTGAAAGTTTTTGATTTCTTGGTAGTCTGTATCGAACAGGTTGTCGATTCGAGCCCAAAGCTCATAACGTTCAGAGAGCTGATATTGTGTGGCTAGATTGACTACAGTGTAGCCTGGTTGTTTTGTGCTGTCGCCGCGAAGACTGAACTGGCTGCTTGCGTGGAAGATATTTGCGTTGATGCCTAATTTGTTTTCGAGACCGAGCCAGTTTGCATTCAAGCTATAGACGTTTCTGGGTACGCGTTCGGCTTCAGTCCCGTCGCTGTAATTGGCGTCGCTGTAAGTGTGAACAGCCGTTAGTTGGAGCGCATCACAGAACTGCCAGCTGGCTGACGATTCGATGCCCTTACTTTCGTAGAATTCCTCATTTCCATATTTGAAGGTGGCGAAGCTGAAGTTGATTTTGTCGTCGACCTCATATCCGAAAAGCGTGCTATGAAGGACAAATTTGCCTTCAGAAAAGGTCTTTTGAATGCCGAAATCCCAGCCCTTTCCAGATTCTGCGATCACCGATGTGTTTCCATATGTAGGGTTAAAAAGCTGATAGAAAGAAGGAGCCTGAAAAGAGGTTCCGTAAGAACTGTGGATCCGTGTATCTATGTTTTCGATCTGGTAGCTGAAGGAAGTTCGCCATGTTGTTTCGTTTCCGTAAGCACTGTTATCATCATAGCGGCCACCTAAGGTCCAGTCGAGCTGATCACTGAGAGAGAAAACATTCTCAAGATAGTAGGATTTGTTGTCTCTATCACCTATGTCGGAGCGATTGTCTTCGAGTTGGTATTCGGCTCCTGTGACAACGGTCCAGCGATCATTTATTTCGATGGTGTTCTGCCAATCGAATTCGAAGCGATCACCATTGCTTTGGTAAGCAGTGCCACTGTAGGAGGTAGAATCCACATCCGTATGAGCAAAACTGATTTGACTATCCCAATTATCTGAGAACTGGAATTTACTACCGATTTTGGCAAAGAGCTGTTCGTTTTCCGAGTAGTTGTCGGCATTAGGTGTGCCGAAAATCCATGCTGGATTGCCTGGATCGAATTCTGCGTAGCTGTCGATGTAGTAAGCGAGGAAGAAAAGCTCGGTATTTTCTCCTATTTCATACCCTAGCTTGGTGGAAAAACTTGTGTTTTCGTAGCCGTCATTATCTGCCCATGCTGGGCCAATTGAAGGATCTTCAATGGAGAACCCTTTGCTCTGAAGGTGGTTTGCGTAATAGACCAGTTAAGGTTTCCTTCCTTTCCGCTGAATCCAATGGAAGCTTCATAGGTCTCAAAAGATCCGACACTAAAGGAAGCGTTGCCTCCTTCTTTCTCGGTATCTGTTTGAATACTGATCACGCCTGCAAGAGCATCTGCTCCGTAGAGAGAGCTTTGTGGGCCCTTGAGGATTTCGACACGAGAGATTCCGTTGCCGAAGATATTTCCGAAATTGATGATTTCACCATTGGATGGATTACTGACCTTTATTCCATCTATAAGGACAGTAGGACGGTTCGAATTCAGTCCTCGTATAGTGATTCCGAAGCTGTTTCCTGGCCCGCCATTGTTTCGCAGGTAGAAGCCCGGAACATCTCGCAGAACATTAAGTAAGAGAGTCTGGCTCCCTTTCTCAATATCATACTTGTCGAGAATTTCGACAGAGCTTCCGATCTTATCGATAGGGACCTCATAACGGTTAGCGACAACAACGAAGGTGTCGAGTTTGTGCACTTCGTCTTCTTCAGTATCATCCTGTGAACGCGCAGGAGAAGTAGCACAAAGAAGTGCGAGGACAACTGTAGCAGCGATCCTTAGGTTACGTTTGATTTCTGGTGTCATTATTTGGCTATTTATGGTATGTAGCCGCC
>JAESUN010000323.1 GCA_016763045.1 Opitutaceae bacterium
CTCCATGAAATCAGCAGCGCGCCCTAGAGCCGCATCCAGAGTGGAAGATACTCCGCCCTCTTCACCGGCCCAAGCTGTTGTCAGAGCAAGAGGCAGCAGAAAAAGAAACTTCAGTAGAGGGGATAAGAACGGGTATTTTTTCATTATATAGTAACGAGGGTTTCCAAAAGTTCGATGACTCTCCCATTTTAACCTTTCTAAAGACAAGAAAATTGCCTCATTACCTTTGGACTCTTTCTTTTAGAACCCTGCAGAAAAAATCCGAGGCCGCTGTTTTTCTTTGCCCCCAACGAATAAGTCGCTTCTCTTGGGCTCATGGCAGCCTTTACCAGACCCGACGGACGACAAATAGACCAACTGCGCCCCATTACATTTGAGGCAGGGATAGCCCCTCATGCTTCCGGCTCTGTCCTCGTCAGTTTCGGACAGACCAAAGTCATCTGTGCTGCGACGATTGACCCCAAAACCCCCAGATGGATGAAATCTCAGGGTGTTTCCGGCGGATGGTTAAGTGCCGAGTATTCGATGCTCCCCTATAGTACGCTAGAGAGAAAAAGCCGGGACATTTCCAGAGGAAAAATTGATGGGCGAACCGTCGAAATCCAACGTTTGATCGGTCGATCTCTCCGTGCCGTTATCGACTTGGAAAAACTTCCTGGTAAAACCATGTGGATCGACTGCGATGTGATTCAAGCTGACGGAGGTACTCGAACAGCATCCATCACCGGTGCTTACCTTGCGGCTAGGCTGGCTGTTCAAAAACTGCTCGATGAGAAAAAGCTCAAGGAAAACCCTTTCAAGGATTCTATCGCCGCAGTCAGTGTGGGAATATTCGAAGAAACCGAAGTTCTCGATCTACCCTACCTCGAAGATAAAGATGCATCCGTTGACTTTAATGTGGTGATGACGGGTAAGGGTCAATTCGTTGAGCTTCAGGGATCTGGCGAAGAAGCAACTTTCTCCGAAGAACAACTCGCCAACCTCATCTCCCTGGCCAAAAAAGGGTTGAAAGAAATTACCGCTCTGCAAACCAACTTTTTGAGCAAACAACTTCTACAAACCTTATCTCTTTAAGTCGGCATCTTAAAAAAGCCGCTCCTCTTCCTTCTTTTAAAGACTCATGAATATTCACGAATATCAGGCTAAAATCCTGTTTGAACAATTCGGTATCGCATGCCCAAAAGGTATCGCCGTAACGGATAAAGAACAATTCGCTCAAGCCATTGACAGTCTCTCGACTCCAATGTTTGTCGTTAAATCTCAGATTCATGCGGGTGGACGCGGGAAAGGAACCTTTACAGACGGATTCCAAGGCGGTGTAAAACTCGCCAAGAGTAAGGACGAAGCCATCGGCTATGCCGAAAAAATGCTTGGTAATACTTTAGTAACAGCTCAGACGGGTCCGACAGGTCGAAAAGTACAAACAATCTATTTCACAGAAGCTTGTGACATCGAAAAAGAATACTACTTGGCCATACTGATTGACCGAGATAGCTCAAAGCCAGTTGTCGTCGTCTCCACAGAAGGTGGAGTGGATATTGAAAAAGTTTCTGAAGAAACTCCTGAGAAAATTTTCAAGGCGGCGGTTGATCCAACCTTGCGACTCAGAGCTTACCAGGCCAGAGACATTGCCTACAGCCTTGGCTTTTCCGGCAAGCAAGCCAGCCAATGCGCCAAATTGATTCTGAATCTATATAAGATGTTCTGGGAAACCGACGCTTCGATGGTAGAAGTCAATCCGCTCATCTCCACTCCAGAAGGAGACATCCTCGCACTCGATGCAAAAGTTGGTTTTGACGATAACGCTCTCTTTAGACAGCCCGAAATATTAAAACTGAGAGACCTCAACGAAGAAGATCCCAAGGAAATCGAAGCCTCTACCTTCAATCTCAACTATATCGCCCTCGACGGAAATATTGCCTGCCTGGTCAACGGTGCAGGCTTGGCCATGGCGACAATGGATATCATCAAAAAATGTGGGGGATCACCGGCAAACTTCCTCGATGTGGGAGGAGGCGCCACTGCCGAACAAGTCACCGCTGCTTTTAAAATCATTCTCAGCGATCCAAAGGTTAAGGGGATCCTTGTTAATATTTTTGGTGGTATCATGATGTGCGATACAATCGCAACAGGTGTCATCGAAGCAGCTAAAGCGGTAAAGCTCGACAAACCCCTGGTTGTTCGTCTCGAAGGAACTAATGTTAAAGAAGGGAAGAAGCTACTAGCTGAAAGCAGTGTTGCCATCACCGCTGCCGACACCCTGGCCGATGCCGCCCAAAAAATCGTCGACCTCGTTTAAGCAAAATCCTCACACAAGCTACTATCATTTCATCTTAATTTTGACTCTTTTTATCTATGAGCGTTCTCGTCAATAAAAACACCCGTGTTCTCTTTCAGGGCATTACCGGAAAAGCCGGAGGCTTCCATGCCAAACAATGCATGGACTACGGAACGAATGTCGTTGCAGGCGTTACACCCGGAAAAGGCGGCAATACCTTCGAAGGGAAAGTTCCCGTCTTCGATTCAGTCTCTCAAGCAGTCCACGAGACAGGAGCCGATACTTCGTGTATCCTCGTCCCCCCTCCCTTTGCCGCCGATGGTATCCTCGAAGCTCTTGATGCAGGCATCAAATTGATCATCGCAATCACCGAAGGTATTCCCGTTCGCGACATGGCCGAAGTAAAAGCAAAGCTGCTTCAGTCCAATGCCCGGCTCATTGGCCCCAATTGCCCAGGTATTATCACACCTGGAGAATGTAAGATAGGCATCATGCCGGGATACATTCACAAGCGGGGAAATGTAGGTATTGTTTCACGCTCTGGCACCTTAACCTATGAAGCCGTCTGGCAGGTAACCAGCCTCGGCTACGGACAGTCCACCTGCATCGGTATAGGAGGAGATCCTATTAATGGAACCAGCCACACAGATGCACTGAAGCTCTTCAATGAAGATCCCGAAACAGAAGCGATCATTATGATCGGCGAAATAGGAGGAACCGCCGAAGAAGAAGCAGCAGCCTATATCCAAGAACATGTGAAAAAACCTGTCGCCGCCTTTATCGCCGGGGTAACAGCACCTCCAGGAAGGCGCATGGGACATGCCGGTGCGATCGTCTCAGGTGGCAGCGGCACAGCTGAGGCTAAAATCACGGCACTTAAAGAAGCCGGAGTTGAAGTCGCTGATAGTCCCTCGGATATGGGAGCGGCTCTCCTTCGCATCTGGGGAAAATAAAAAAAGACACAGCCCAACTTTCTGAAACCGCTCACTTCACGGTGAGCGTTTTTTTGCGTGCGCCCGTTTCATGTAAA
>JAESUN010000324.1 GCA_016763045.1 Opitutaceae bacterium
TACATGATTATCGATAAGAGATAACAGTTCGATTCGGAAAAAGAAAGAAACTTTCCCGATGGATTCTAGAAGAAGAAAAAATTAAGATTCATTGTAAGTACAATTAGTTTTTTACGTTATTCACATATGTTATGAAAAAAAGTCGTCTATTCAGAGAGGGCCTTCTTTAGTATTGAGAATCCTCGCTGCCTCCAGCGCTTTCAAACTTAGTCAATTCTCTGATGAATTGTAATGGCACCATTCCTGTTGGTCCGTTACGTTGCTTACCGATGATAAGTTCAGCGGAAGAAGGATTGTCAGTTTCTGGATTGTAAACAATATCACGATACATAAACATAATAACGTCAGCATCCTGCTCAATCGCACCGGGTTCACGAAGATCAGAAAGCATTGGTCGCTTGTCCATACGAGAATCTACTGCACGAGACAGCTGTGATAGTGCAATAATAGGAACACCTAATTCTTTTGCTAAACCTTTTAAAGCTCGTGATATCTCAGAAACCTCTTGGTGTCTGTTTTCATGCTTTTTGTTCGAATGTAAGAGTTGTAGGTAATCAACAACCAACATGTCTACATCGCTTCTTGCCTTAAGTTTTCGTGCTTTTGCGCGTAACTCCATGATGCTGATACCGGCAGTATCATCAATGAATAATTTCATTTGGGCAAGGTCTGCTGCAACATGCGTAAGCTCAATCCACTCTTCTGACGAAATGCTTGCACTGCGAATACTTTGATGAGAAATACCGGATTCGGTAGAAAGAAGACGAAGTGTAAGTTGCTCTGCTGACATCTCTAGAGAAAAGAAACCAACTGACAGTTTATTCTTAGCAGCATTAACTGCCAAATTCAAAGCGAATGCTGTTTTACCCATAGATGGTCGAGCTGCTAAAATAATAAGATCGCCCTTTTGGAAACCAGATGTCATATTATCAAGTTGTTCAAATGAACTACTAACACCGGTAACACCCTGGCTCGTACTTTTTATTGATGATAAATGCTGAAATGTTTTTCGTAGCCAAATATCAAGTTGCACAAAATCTTTATTTGAAGCTCGACTTGAAACTTCGAAAATTCTACGCTCAACTTCATCAATAATTGTCTCAACATCTTTTTCAGATTGATTGTAACAATCAGTAATAATACTAACTGATGAATTAATCAAGGTACGTAACGTTGACTTACCTTTAACGATTTGAGCATGCTGCTCAATAAGGCCAACAGCTGGTATATCTTCTTGAAGCCCAACTAGATAAATAACGCCACCAGCGACGATCATTTCTTTTTGAGCTTCAAGTTGATTTTGAAGTGTAATCATGTCAATGCGTTCGCTATTACCAATCAATGTAACCACTGCTTGAAAAATAGCTCTATGCGCTGGCATATAAAAATCTGCCGGCATCAAAACTTCAGCTATCGTGTGGAAACATTCATCATTAAGCAAAATCGCTCCTAATACAGCGCGTTCTGCGTCTACATTAGAAGGAAGTGATTTACCCAACATTGACTCAACCGGTTTTACCGTATCAGTCTGTTTTTTATTTTGAAAGTTACCTTTGAAAGAAGAATTTTGTTGCGACATAAATTTTTTACGCTATGACTTGAAGAGTGAACTGTGGTTGTATCTTTGATGACAATTTAATGGTAACAGTAAATGTACCTTTTTCTTTGATTGATTTGTCAAAAACAACCTGGCTTTTTGAAATAGAAACATTACTCAATTTCAACAAATCTACAATTTCGCTCGCATTGATTGAAGCGTATAATTTGTTGTTATCATGCATTTTTTTCTTTAGTTTCAATGATAATTTTGCAATTTGATCACCAAGGATGCTTGATGTTGATTCGATAGCAGCTGCACGATTCTCTACTTTACGAGACTTCGCTGTATAAAATTTTTCATTCGAAGAAGTTACTTCAATAGCAAGCCTGTTTGGAAACAAAAAGTTTTTTGCATAGCCATTAGAAACTTTAATTATTTCATTTTTCAAACCAACTTGTAAAATATCTTTTAATAAAAAAACGTTCATTTTTAACCTTTTATCTAAATCAGATCATATTTCGCTATCTAAGTATACCGCAAATATTAAAATAATTAAGGTTATTTACATAACTTTCTTGCTACTCGAGTAACCTGAAAGCTTTCGACCCCAGCTTGTATTTATACATACGTACTAAATTATTAATCTTATCCCCAGCATACCGAATCCACTCCCATTTGTTTTTTCCAAACAAACTCCAGTATACAAGTAGATAATCATCAGTGAACATTACACAATGTGAAACATTTGCCCGCCTAATAAAAACCATTGAACGTCACACTGAAAACATGATATTCTATTATTTGTATGAATTCAAACTGAAAACAATACTGAAAAAAGTGAGTTTACCATGAAAAAGATTATAACTATTATGATGATTTTTGCGATTATAGATATGAATAATATCTTTGCTGACAACAATGCTATTGATAGCGATGTTGTAGGTACACCAATAATAAATGAAGTCGCATTATCCAAAAAAGATTTTATTAATATGTTTGGTCCAACGGGAATATGCTTAAAATGTGACCTATCCAATCTTGACTTACGCGCAACAGTAATAGGTCTCAAAGATAATTTCTATGAGATCAACCTTGAAGGTTCAAATCTAAGTTTATCTGACTTGTCACCAATAAATAATTTAAGTTCATCTATCATAATCAATGTAAATTTAGCAGCATCAAATCTTAAATATGTAAATTTTAAGTATTCTAACTTATCTGGAGCTAATCTGGCTGGAGCAGATCTAACGGGAGTAGATTTAACAGGTGCTAACTTGTCTGGTGCTAATTTAACGGGTGCCATATTGAAAAACGCAATTCTAACCGGAGCAGATTTAACAGGTGCTAATTTAACATTTGCTGATCTTACAGAAACTACCCTCTATCAAGCTAATTTCACAAGTGCTAACCTAACGAATGCCATATTTAACAAGTCAAAACTCAAAACAACCGTTTTCACCAATGCAAATACAACGGGAACTTCATTTGGAAGATCGATTACGGAGCAAAACAGAGAAGAAGCAATCAATTTATCTATACTATCCAGCGCAGAATAATCAA
>JAESUN010000325.1 GCA_016763045.1 Opitutaceae bacterium
CCTTCTCCGAAAATATAAGTGCGTTCGCCAGTCTCAGAATTTTCGAGGTAGCTCATGTTTTCGGCGACTCCAAGGATGGGAACATTGACCTTTGTGAGCATGAGGCCTCCTTTTAGAGCTATTTGGGTCGCTGCGAGTTGAGGTGTTGTGACTAAAACGGATCCACTCAGAGGGATGGTCTGAACGAGAGAGAGCTGTGCATCTCCAGTTCCGGGGGGGAGATCGATGATCATTACTTCGAGTTCACCCCAGTTCACATTATTCACGAATTGCTGGATCGTTTTCATGATCATAGGACCTCTCCAAACGACCGGGGTTTGGTCGTCGACGAGAAACCCCATAGACATGACTTTGATGCCAGATTTTTCCATTGGGATGAGATAGTTACCTTCTATTTCGGGGCGGCCAGAGAGCCCGATCATTAAGGGAATAGATGGACCGTAGATGTCGCAGTCCATGAGACCTACCTTTTTTTGTGGCTCTTCAACGCTCAATATTTGTGAAAGAGCACAAGCGAGGTTCACGGCAAAGGTCGATTTGCCAACGCCTCCCTTACCGCTTGCGATTGCGATCGTATAGCGAACGCCAGGTAAGCCTGCTGGCTCATTGCTGTTTGTTTTTGTCTCTGGTGTTTTGGCTGCTGATACGGCGATTTCGACGATGGAGTCCTTTACGCCTGGAATATTGGCCAGAACGGCTTCCACGTTGGATTTGAGCTGATTTGGGATGCTTGGATCTGAGGTAGTGATAGCGAGCTTTACGAAAGCTCGGCCATCTACGAGGTCGACAGAACGGACGAGACCAAACGAAACAATATCTCGGCTAAAACCGGGATAGTTAACTGTTTTTAAGGCGGTTTGAATAGATTCGATACTCACTGTTATTCTTTGCTGAAAAGTAATTTTATAAGAGGGAAAGGAAGGCCTCTTATTTTTTAATCGTGTTTTAAGTTGATCAGACCGTCGCAAGTGTAAATACAATTGCACAGAGAGTGTAGTCTAAAAGTTAAATATTTCGTTATGTATAGATCTGTTTTCGGTGTTCTTTTATTGGTTCTTTTTACTTTTTCAACTGGTCTTCTGACAGCTCAAGTTCGTGAAGGAGGCGTTATTACGAAAAGCTCAGATGCCGTTATCCCTATCTCTATAACTGCGGATACGCCTGGAAGCAAGAGACTGGCGCAGATGGCTTTTTCGGCACATGGTCGATATAGAGTTGAAAGTAATGAAAGAAGAGCATCATACGTTTTCAAATTTTCAGTGGTTGCTCCGACAGCAGTTAAAATAGATATCGTATCAGGTAGACCTGCTAAGCTCTTGTATTCGGAGACAGTGGTTGGATCTTCTATTCGAAATGCAATTTTCAAGGCGTGTGATCGAGCGGTGGAGAAAACCAGTGGATTGCCAGGTTTCTTTTCCGGGAAGCTTGCATTCATTAGTGAGAGAACGGGATCCAAAGAGGTTTATACTTCGGATCTTTTCTTTGGATCCGTTTTGCAGCAGACAAATGATCATTCGGAATCAGTCATGCCTCGTTGGTCACCTGACGGAAGTAAAATTATTTACACGGGTTATTTTGAAAATGGGTTTCCCGATATTCATGAAATTGATACCAATTTACGTCGTAGAGAACGATTTGTCAGTCTGAAGGGAACCAATAGTAGTGCATCCTACAGTCCAGACGGGCGTCGAGTCGCAATGATTCTAACAGGAGAAGGGAATCCAGAAGTTTATGTGGCAAATGCGACCGGAAGGCGACAGATCAAGCGGTTGACTCGCTCTTCTAGTATCGAAGCAACACCCTCATGGTCTCCTAATGGAGATCAACTGGTCCTTACTTCGGATTTGGCGGGTAAACCGAAGTTGTATCTTATCTCGGTTCGGGGTGGTTCTATGCGTCGTATTCCGACCGCGATCAGTGGTTACTGTGCTGAACCGGATTGGAATCCAGCGAATCCAGATCTGGTTTCCTTTACGGTGGCTTCGATGAAGGGCTTTCAGATCGCAGTCTACAGTTTTTCTGAGCGAAAGAGTCGGGTTATTACCCAGGGAAGTTCCGATGGGATTGAATCGTCTTGGACAAATGATGGAAGGCACTTGGTCTATACTTCACGGCGCAAAGGAAGCTCGCAGATTTTTCTTCTGGATACAGAAACTGGTAAAACCACTTTGTTGAGTCCTCCTAATTTAGGAAAAGTATTTCAAGCGGACTTTCTTAAGCGTTAGATATTCCAGTCCAGTTTCTTTTTTTCAAAAAAAACCGCCTCCATTTAGGAAGCGGCTTTTGATTAAAGAGGGTGTTAGATCGAACTGCTTTAGAGGGCAGCTTGGTAATTTTTCTCCGCTTGTTCCCAGTTTACAACATTCCAGAAAGCGCTGATATAATCAGGGCGTCGGTTCTGATAGTTCAGGTAGTAAGCGTGTTCCCAAACGTCGAGTCCGATGATAGGTGTTGCTCCTTCCATAAGAGGGGAGTCTTGATTGGCTGTTGAGTGAACGACAAGGTTTCCGTCTTTCAAGCTAAGCCATGCCCAGCCGCTGCCGAAACGAGTTGCCCCTGCTGTTGCAAACGCATCTTTAAATGCCTCGAAACTTCCGAAAGTGGAATCAATAGCTGCTGCGAGAGATCCTGTTGGGTTTCCTCCTGCGTTTGGTCCAATGACTGTCCAAAAGAAGGAATGATTGGCATGTCCACCACCACCGTTACGAACGGCGCCGCGGATGCCTTCTGGGACTTCATCTAGATTGGAAATGAGATCTTCGACAGATTTAGATGCAAGTGCATCGTTTCCTTCGAGAGCTTTTACGACATTGGTGATGTAGGTTTGGTGATGTTTGGAGTGATGTATCTCCATCGTCCGGGCATCGAAGTGTGGTTCCAATGCATCATAGGCGTAACTAAGAGAAGGTAATTCGTAGGCCATAATTTTTTAATATCTGTAATTAACGATTAACTTAATGTGACAAGATGAAGGAGAAGCAGTCTGGCGTCAACACTGTGACCACTTCTGAGGAAAAAAGGATGAACTGTCGGAGATAAAAAGCTTCAGCTAGGGGCTTTTATCTTTTTCGTTGAAAGAAAGCCTGAATGATTTGACGACATTCTTCTTCCATTACGCCGGTTGTGATTTCTACTCGATGATTTGTCTGAGGAAGTTCATTCAGATTGGTCGCTCCTCCACTACAACCCATCTTTGGGTCGCCTATTGCGTAGACGACACGTTTTAGCCGAGACATAATGAGTGCCCCGGAGCACATGGGGCAGGGCTCTTTGGTTACGTAAAGTGTCGCCTCAGATAATCGCCAGTTATCGAGAGCTCTCGCAGCTTGTGTGATAGCGATCATTTCTGCATGAGCTGTGGGATCATTACTGGATTCGACACTGTTATGAGCTGAGGCAATGATTTGTCCATCCACGCAGATGACAGCTCCTACGGGGACCTCGTCGAGTTTCCATGCTTCAATCGCTTGATTGTAAGCGAGTGTTATGAAAAAAAAATCATCTCTATTTAATTGAGACGGAAACTTTTTTTGGAATGGGCATTCCATTGTTTGGGGTTTGATTGACTCCGGGTCTGGCATAGAGAGTTTATTGTCGTTTGATTAAGCCTTGACTATCGGCGTTGAAATAAGCGAGACATCTCTATCGTCCTCTTATAAAGGGGATTCACCAGGGGGATCCTTGGTTTTTTTACATTATATAATTTTTATATGGCTGATGATAATACGATCGAAGTTGAAGGTAAGATAGTCCAGGTTTTACCTGGGACTATGTTTCGGGTGAAACTAGCGAATGATCATATCGTTTTGGCTCACATCTCCGGCAAGCTTCGTAAGCATTTCATCAAGATAACAACAGGAGATATGGCGAAGATGGAAATGAGCCCATATGATCTAGATAAGGCTCGCATCACCTACCGCTTGAAAAATGCGAATGTTGGGCGTAAGGCTCCGATCCGTAGTTTTGGTCCACGCCGGCGTTAAGTCGCCAAGAAACTTCGAGATTATCGAGAAAACGACGCTACGACAGCGTGTGGTTTCTTCGTTGCCTACGCACAGGAACCCTTTCTATAATTGCTTTTTAGAAACGGGGTTAATTCTGTGAAAAAAGCACCAGAGCAGTTGGCGGGAGAGATCGATGCGTTTATCGCTAATATCGATCTAGAGAAAGGATTAGCTAAAAATACCTTTCTGAGTTATCAGGGAGATCTGGAAGATTGTGCCAGTTTTTTGTCAC
>JAESUN010000326.1 GCA_016763045.1 Opitutaceae bacterium
GCATGGAGCGCAGGAGCGATGAGCCATGCTTTCTTCTATGCACTGGTCCGAACGGGACTGTTTACCCTCGGCCTGTACGCCTCGATCGTCCACCCGCATTTACTGCGTAAGATACTCGCCACCAACGTGATGGGCAGTGGGGTGTTCCTGGTATTGGCGGCACTGGCGAACCGAACCCAGGGGGCGGATCCGGACCCGGTGCCGCACGCCATGGTGATTACCGGCATCGTGGTTGCTATCTCGGCCACCGCACTGGCGTTAGCATTGATGCTGCGGGTGCAGGTCGAAACAGGCCGGGCTGAGCTTCCCGAAGATCCCTTGGAATAACGCCCGGTGCCTGTATTGATACTCGACATCCATTGGCAGGCGATGGTCATTTTGCTGCCGCTGGCCGGGGCCATGGCTTGTTTTTTATGGCCACAGCGCGGCGTACAGCTCGGTCTGGTTAGCGCACTGGGTGTCGTCGCTTGCGTGGCGGTGCTGGGCTGGCAGGTGGTAGAGCAGGGTGCGCAACGCTATGCGGTCGGTGGCTGGGGCGCACCATTAGGTATCGATCTCTATGCAGATGGTTTGAGCCTGCTGATGCTGATGGTGACGGCGGTGGTGGGGCTGGGCATCAGCGTCTATTCCAGTGGCTATTTTAATCGAGATAAGGCGAGGGATTTTTGGCCATTATGGATGTTCCTGTGGGCCGCGCTGAATGCCCTGTTTCTGTCTGCGGATATCTTCAATCTCTATGTCACCCTGGAATTACTGGGGCTGGCGGCGGTGGCGCTGGTGGCGTTAGCCGGTGGTGCGGATGCCCTGACCGGAGCTATGCGTTATTTGCTGGTCAGTTTGTTGGGTTCGTTGTTCTTTTTGTTAAGTGTTGCGCTGCTCTATCACAGTTTTGGCAGCGTTGATATCGCGATATTGGCAGAGCGGGTGGAACCGTCCCCCGCAGTGTGGGCAGCCTTGGGACTGATGAGCGCCGGTTTGCTGCTCAAGACCGCGCTGTTTCCGCTGCACTTCTGGTTGCCGCCGGCCCATGCCAGCGCCCCGGCGCCAGTGAGCGCGCTGTTGTCAGCACTGGTGGTGAAGGCGTCATTTTATATTCTGTTGCGTCTGTGGCTTGAGATCTTTCCGCTGGCCAATGCCGCTCTGGCTCAACTGCTGGGTCTGCTCGGTGCGGCCGCTGTGCTCTGGGGCGGGATTCAGGCGCTGCGCCAGACGCGGCTCAAAATGCTGATCGCCTATTCGACCGTGGCGCAATTAGGTTATCTGTTTCTGGCCTTTCCGCTGGCGAGTATCATCGGTTGGACGGGAGCGCTTTATATGCTGTTATCCCACGCTGCGGCCAAGACGGCCATGTTCATGGCGGCGGGCAACATATTGCGTTTCGGCGGACATGACCGCATTGCGGATCTTGATCGCGTAGTACAGCGTCTGCCCCTGACTGTTACTGCATTTGGCCTAGCGGGTGTCAGCATCATGGGTCTGCCGCCCAGTGGCGGATTTATCGCCAAATGGCTGCTGCTGGAGGCAGCAATACGTTCCGGTCAATGGTGGTGGGGGATTATCCTGATCCTGGGCGGGTTGCTGTCTGCTACCTGGGTTTTTAAAGTGATTGGCTATGCATTTACCCAGTCCGGGACACCCCACGAGTCTAGGGCAGTGCCCGTGAGTATGGAGTGGGCTGCGCTGGCCATGGCATTGGTCGCCATCCTGTTGGGGCTGTTTGCCTCCTGGCCGTTGGTGCTGATGGAGATCGGTTTACCCTTTGGTGGGGAGGTCGCCGGATGACGTGCATGGATGCACTAATTTCGCGGGCGCATGGAGCGCAGGAGCGATGAGCTGGAATGCAGGGTTGCCGCTGCTCGTCCTCGCCAGTTCCCTGTTACCGGGGCTAGTGATTTTCTTTCTGCCGGAGGAGCGCGTTGCAACTCGCACCAGCTTGAACCTGGCCGGTGCAGCACTCAAGCTGGTGCTGGTCGGGGTGATGATCTGGGGTGTTTTTCACGGCCACCATTACGAGACCCGCCTGCCCCTATTGCCCGAGCTGGATCTGGTATTACGCGCCGATGCGCTGTCGGTTCTGTTCGTCACACTTTCCGCCGTGCTCTGGCTGGCAACTACCGTCTACGCCATCGGCTATCTGGAGGGCTCGCCTAATCGCAGCCGCTTTTTCGGATTTTTCAGCCTGTGTGTGACCGCAACGGTCGGCGTGGCCCTGGCCGGCAATCTGATTACCTTTGTGTTGTTTTACGAACTGCTGACCCTGGCCACCTATCCGCTGATCGTGCACCGTGGCACCGAAGTGGCTCGGCGCGCAGGTCGCACCTATTTGATTTATACCGTTGCCGGCGGCGCCTTATTGCTGATCGGCACGGTATGGCTGTACACCCTCACCGGCACCCTAGAGTTCACAGCACGCGGTTTTTTATCCAGCCTGGACGAATCACAGCACCGGGTTCTGGTTATTATATTCGTGCTATTGATCGCTGGTCCGGGCGTAAAGGCCGCGCTGGTTCCGCTGCATGGTTGGTTGCCGCAGGCGATGGTGGCGCCGGCACCGGTAAGCGCATTGTTGCATGCGGTGGCGGTGGTAAAAGCGGGGGCTTTCGGTATCGTGCGCGTGGTCTACGATGTCTATGGCATCCAATTTGCCGCCAGTCTGGGAGTGACATTGCCACTGGCGATCGTGGCAGCGGTGACCATCATTTATGGATCGATGCGGGCACTGTTCCAGGATGATCTGAAGCGCCGACTGGCATTCTCCACGGTTAGCCAAGTCGCCTATATTGTACTCGGCATCGCGGTGGTCGGTCCGATCGCGACCATCGGCGGCCTTGTACATCTGGTGCACCAGGGCGTAATGAAGATCACTCTGTTTTTCTGCGCCGGTAATCTGGCTGAAACTCTGGGGATTCATAAAGTCAGTGAAATGAACGAGGTCGGACAGCGTATGCCCTGGACCATGGTGGCCTTTACTGTCGGTGTCTTTGGCATGATTGGTGTGCCGCCACTGGCCGGTTTTATCAGTAAATGGTATCTGGGGCTGGGAGCACTGGACGCCGGGCAGGGCTGGGTGATTTTTATCCTAGCCGGCAGCAGCCTGCTTAACGCCGCATATTTTTTGCCTATTTTGTACGCAGCCTGGTTCAAGGCGCCTGCCGATACCTGGCCCGCCGAGCGTAGTTTCGGACGGCGGGAGACGGCCTGGGCGCTACTGGCACCGCCACTGGTGACCGCCTTGCTGACACTGGCTTTGGGGCTACTGGCATCGGCGCCGTTCAGTCCGTTGCAATGGGCGCATTTTATTACGACTCTGGAATACGCGCCGTGAACGCCACCCTGAGTACATTCCTGTTATTGTCTGTACCGGGGCTGCCGTTGTTGCTGGCGTTTCCGGCGCTGCGCTCGCGCCTCTACTGGCCTTGTTATATCGCTCTTTTACCTGCACTCATCCTTTTGACTGTCCCGATGGGTGTTTCGATTGAGTTGCCCTGGCTATTGCTTGGTAGCGGGCTTGGAATTGACGGGGTAGGCCGTTTGTTGTTAGCGATGTCCGTGCTGCTCTGGACTGCCGCCGTGACCCTGTTACATACAGCCAAAGGTAAAACTGTGGACGACCGTCTCACGACCTTTTTTCTGCTCACCCTAGCGGGCAATCTGGGGGTGATTCTGGCGACTGAGCTGGTGGGTTTTTTCGCTTTTTCGGCCCTGATGGGTTACGGATTTTATGCACTGCTGGTTGCAGGAGGAGACGAAAGGACACGGCGGGCTGCACGTGTCTATCTGGTGTTCCTGATTTTGGCTGATCTGGCACTGTTCGAGGCCTTGTTGATAGCGGCTGCAACAACCGAGGATCTGGGCTTTGAGGCAGTGCGCCAGGCAATGGCCCAGTCACCTTCCTCGACTTTGTATCTGTCGATGGTACTCGCCGGCTTTGCGGCCAAGGCAGGTGTCTGGCCGTTGCACTTCTGGCTGCCGCTGGCCTTTGGTTCATCCCGGCCGGCGATGACTCTGTTGTTGGGGGCTGTTCCCGTTGCTATCGCACTGCTTGGGGTTGTGCGCTGGTTGCCCCTTGGTGAAACCAGCCTGCCTGCGCTGGGGTTGATCATCCAGGGTATGGGTGTGGTTGCCATGCTCTACGCCATTCTGGCAGGGGTGGAACGGGCGCAGCTAAAAATGTTACCCGCCTATGCCACCATCTTCGCCACGGGATTGTTCGTCACCACCCTGGGGACGGGGCTGAACGATCCTGCGGTATGGAGCCGGCAAGGGAATTTAGCCTATTTCTTCATTGTCTCTCTGGGGTTTGGGGTGGCGGTATTGGTTGTCACTATCGGGTGGCTGCAGGCGAGGTATCATTATCCCGCTAAGCCTGAGAAGAAGGCAGACGATTCGAGCCCGTGGTTTGAGCGTTGGCCTAGCGCAGTTATGCGTTGGGCTGCGCAGATGGGGGTCGGTATCTTACCTCGGTTGCGTGCTGCATGGCGGGCTAAAGTGGGCCGTCTCCGGCAAGTCCGTGCATGGCAAAGAATATTGGACGGTTGTGAGCGTTCTCTGCAGCGCTGGACCTTTGCAATCACCCTGTTTCTGTTGCTGGCGAGTGTAATAACATTTGTCATGGCGTTTGTCGGCGTATCATCCTAGATCTGATGAACATCTTCGCACCCCCGCTCGTTTGCTACTTGTATCGGGATTGTCGCTATTGCTGGCGACGGGGATGATTCAGGCCCGTTGCGCCGAGTCGCGTTTCTGCTCGTGCCTTGGGTGACGTTCCCCTCGCTCGTAGTGTCTCTGACGCTGATACCCTGCACTGCCTTGGCCGTTGTTCGGAACCCGTCTGGGTTTTGATGAGACGGCGAGGATTTTTCTATTCTTCACCGCTCTGCTGTGGCTAGTGGCCAGCGTATATGCCGTGAGTTACTTTTCGAGTCGCTCATCAAGGACGCGGTTTTTCACATGGTTCCTGTTAGCGATGAGCAGCAATTTCGGGCTGATCCTAGCCCAGGACATGGTTATTTTACACCTTTTTTGCATTGATGAGCTTCGCCTCTTACAGCCTGGTGGTACATGAGCACACGTTGGAAGCGTTGCGGGCAGGACGGGTCTATATCGTCTTGGTGGTCGTGGCAGAAGTGCTGTTGTTCGCTGTCTTCGCATTGGCTGCGTTGGCGGCCACCAGCATTGAATTCGAAGCTGTGCGGCCAGCGGTGGTGGGGTCAGAGGTGCTGGTTGGGCTGTTGCAGAACAACCCCAGAACGGTATTGGCTTATACGTAAGCGTCAAACGAACCCACCTATTTCAGCAAAAGTAAGTTTGCTAAACTAACTTAAATCCACATTCCAAGGTAACAATGCTTCAATGTCTTCAAC
>JAESUN010000327.1 GCA_016763045.1 Opitutaceae bacterium
AGGATATGACGGTAACCAAGGAGGAACTGCAGGAGCTAGCTGTTACCCGCGCCGATGTGGTTAAATCTTATCTTCTCTCAACGGAAAAAATCGATGCAAGTCGCCTCTTTTTGATGTCTGTCCATTCAGAGGGAGGGGCACTTGGCGGAGGGGAGGCTCAAGTTGATTTTGAGCTTAAATAAGGTCTAGCGAACAAGTCGTTGCTTTTTAGCTTTTTCGATGGCCTTTGATAAACCATCCAATTCCGAATCCGATTAGGAAGATAATGGGGATAAACAAAATCAAGGGTGCGTTTACTTCCCAAATCAGCAACTTCAGCTGGATGTTTTTTAAGTTTTGAAGGATGACAACTGCGAGTAGACCTAAACCGACAAAGAGGGTTATTCTGCGTATTTTTCCTTTCATAGAATCGTAGTTTAGGCTCGGAGATCACCGAAAGGCAATTCTCATCTTTGGGACATCAATTTCCTTAGATTCGAAAAAGGCCTTGCGTTTCGGAACATTCTTTCAAATCTCCATCTATCCTTTGGACACTGGGGACGTAACTCAGTTGGCAGAGTGCCACAATGGCATTGTGGAAGTCGTCGGTCCGACTCCGATCGTCTCCACCAGTGTCCAAGGAGGGGGGAATCATCGGTGAGCTGTTTCGCTTGGATAAAACGAGCAGCTGTCACCTCCCCTTCTTCCAGTGCTTGTAAAGTTGCTGAAGCGTAGGTTTTTAAAACTTCTCGGATAAAAAAAGAGCCCTCTCAAATCTTACTTCAAAAGAAGTCGATCCGAGAAGGCTCTGAAGTGATGAAAGGATTTTTGTTACTTAATAAAAAGCATTTCCTGGTAGGTTGGCAATGGCCAGAGATCATCTGCTACAATGTTTTCCAACTCATCAACCGTCGTTCTTAGGTCGCTAATAGCTGGGGTGATTTTATCACAGGCATAGGCAGCTTCTTTTTTAATGGAACCGGCTTCGTGCTCCTTTATCTTTCGCAGATTAGTCAACTTTTTCTCCAGATCCTGGATCAGGGAAGTCAGTTTTTCCAAGCTTTCTGTATCATAAGAGATAGCCAGTGTTTTGAGCTGTGTCGCAGTTCTCGCCAACTCTCCCTGGTAGCGGAAAGCAGCAGGAAGGATAAGCGTTTGAGCGAGCTCAATGGCAACATTGGCCTCTACATTGATTTTGAGGACGTACTGTTCGTAGTAGATCTCAAGACGGCTTTCGAGCTCTACTTTTGAAAGGACCTTATGTTTTTTGAAAATAGCAACAGTATCCTTGTGAGTGAGTGCAGGTAAGGCATCAACGGTTGTTCGTAGATTAGGTAATCCACGACGTGCTGCTTCTTCATGCCATTCATCACTGTATCCATCTCCATTAAAGATAACAGATTCATGTTCGGTGATGATCTTTTTAAGGACCTTTTGCTCGGCTGCATTGAATTTGGTTTCATTTGAATTCCCGACCTTCTCGAGTTCAGTCGCGATATAATCGAGAGAATCGCAAAGGATGGTATTCATAGCCACCAACGGTCCTGCAATGGATTGATCCGATCCAACGGCGCGGAATTCAAAACGATTCCCCGTAAAGGCAAATGGGCTGGTTCTGTTTCGATCGCCCGCATCCATTGGTAGAGGAGGAATAATATCTGCCCCGATAACTAGATCACTCTGGGTTTTGGACTTCTTCGCCCCACCCTTTTTGATCTGTTCGAAGATATCTGTTAGCTGATCTCCCAGGAAAATGGAAATAATAGCCGGTGGTGCTTCGTTAGCTCCCAGGCGGTGATCATTGCCTGCTGTCGCCATAACAGCTCTTAGCAATGGAGCAAACTTGCTCACAGCCCGAATAACAGCAGCACAGAAGACGAGGAACTGTGCATTGGAATGAGGTGTATCACCTGGGTCGAGCAGGTTTCCTACTTTGGCTCCTCCCAAAGAAAAGTTCACATGCTTTCCAGATCCATTGATGCCCGCAAAAGGCTTCTCTGCCATCAAGCAGGTCATTCCATACTTACGAGCCACCGTTTTGAGGATGTACATAACCAATTGATTATGGTCTGTCGCGATATTGGCGGATTCGAAAACGGGAGCGATTTCATACTGCCCTGGAGCCACTTCATTATGACGTGTCTTAATCGGAACACCCAGCTTATAGAGCTGGCGCTCTGCATCATGCATGAAGGCCAGAACTTTTTCAGGAATCGCTCCAAAGTAATGGTCGTCAAATTCATGCCCTTTAGGGGAAGGTGCCCCAAAAACAGTTCTTCCTCCGGAAAACAAGTCGGGGCGGGAAAAATAAAAATTTGTATCGATGAGGAAATACTCCTGCTCAGGTCCTGCGGTCGAAGTGATGAAACCAGGATCTTCGGTGCCGAAGAGTTTCAAAATCCTCTGGGCCTGCACATTGAGTGCCTGCATGGATCTCAAGAGAGGTGTCTTTTTATCGAGTGCTTCACCTGTCCAGGAAACAAAAGCAGTCGGGATGCAAAGGGTTGTCCCATTTTCGTTCTCCAGGATATAGGCCGGACTGGAGACATCCCATGCGGTATACCCTCTTGCCTCGAAAGTCGCACGAATCCCACCACTGGGGAATGATGAGGCATCGGGCTCACCTTGAATCAGGGTTTTTCCTGTGAATTCAGCAGTGATACCGCCCTTTCCATCCGGAGCCAAGAAGCTATCGTGCTTTTCAGCAGAAAGTCCAGTGAGTGGATAAAAAACGTGCGCATAGTGGGTGGCTCCCCTTTCCATGGCCCAGTTTTTCATGGCTGTCGCCACCGTATCCGCAACTGAGGGATCCAGCTTACTACCGGATTCAATCGTATGGATGATTGATTTATAAATGGCCTTAGGAAGGCATTTTTGCATAACAGAAAGACTGAAGGTATTGCTTCCAAAAACCTCATCGATAGGTTTTGAAAGATCCGTAACTCCAGGATTCGTTTCTGTTGTGTTTATTGCAGCAATTGCATTTAGACGGGCGACGCTTCCACTCATTCGTATTGGTGTTTTGGGATTTTGATTAAATTTCAGTTTTAAAAGAGAGCATTGAATCAATGTCTTTCTGTCGATCTTCATTCCTCAAAGATCGTCAGTTAAGGTTTTTTCATTGCTTTCTGGAACAGTTATATAAGCAAGATTAATGCCTAGAACTTCTTATTTATAAAGAAAATTAAGAAGATTAAAGAGATTCTTTTCTCCTCTTTAGCCCTGTAGCCTGAGAGGATAACCTTCCTTATCTACTTAAGGTTGAATATAAACGAATAGGATCGACTTCGCCCATCGGGCGTTGGGCCAAGCCCTCTTGTATCCCGAACGGCTCGAAGGGCACTGGCATCAAAGTCGGAATCTCCAGAAGTGCTGGTGATCAGTGGATTGAGCAATCTTCCACTCGCTGTAATATCAAAGCGCACCTCGCATTGGGTTTGAGGAGGAAAACCAGAGGGTTCCTTCCAAGCCCGGTAGAGGGCAGCTTCTACGCTCGCAC
>JAESUN010000328.1 GCA_016763045.1 Opitutaceae bacterium
AGGGAAACCCGATCTACGAATCGAAACGCTCACAAAAGAAACTCGACGCGCCTCTAGTGAGACTGATCATTCCAGGCGTATTTAAAAAGTGGATGATAGCCCATCAGAAATGGGGAGGACAAAACAAAATTCCTCGAGTATCTACCAATCGTCAAATCGCTGATGGTCTAACAGAAATAGCCGGATTTTCAGAAAAATCACCTATGCTTTGGTCACTGGGGCAAGCTTCCTTGAGCGAAACTCTGCATTAAAAAACATCATCGCTCCCATATCCATGAGGAAATAAAGGACCAAGGCCCAAAAGCCTAATCCTTAATCGCCAACATCAGCGCAATCGGAAAGAGCTCAAGGGTGGCGTAGTAGCAAGCCGCCCCAATCAAGACAAAGCCAAGGAAGCTTTCAAAAAGAGCTAATACCACGAATACGGGCTGAGCAACGCCTCCTTGAAAAAGGCTGCTCAAATTCCTTTTCCCCTTCCCTTTTGGGGTTCTCACGAATTCACCTCCGGAAGAAAACAATCCTTCAATAACCGCTCCTAAACAGGTCAGACTCATCGCCAGTCCAAAAGACAAAACAAGAGGAGCCAGCAATAGCCACAGCACTACATCACGCCATCGCCCACTCCTAAAAAACTGACCCATTATATAAAACGTCACCGTTGAGCCCCCCGCAAAAAGAACGACAAGAGGATGCGCCACAGCAAAAGCTCCCTCAGGGACAACTCCAAAGAAGAATAAGTAAGGGACCAATGTCACCGAAAATAAAACAAGAAAGAAATGCACAAACCCCACCGTTAAATGAAAGAAAGCTTCTCTCTTTATTTTTCCCGAAAACTCACTGCTCAAGACCTGAAAAAGCAGCTTTCTCATCACTTGGATGCCGCCTTTTGTCCATCTCCGCTGCTGAGATTTAAACGCAACGATACTTTCGGGAAGCTCCGAAAGAACAACAACATCTGTATCATAAACAAAATCCCATCCCTTCAACTGAGCCCGGTAACTTAAATCCAAATCTTCAGTCACAGAATCTGCAGTCCATCCTCCCGCATCCTCAAGGGTAACCCGACGCCATATGCCCGCAGTCCCATTAAAATTAAAAAACAACCCTCCAGCAAAACGTGCGGTTTGCTCAACGATAAAATGTGCATCTAAGAAGAGCGACTGTACTCTGGTCAAAAAACCATTGCTCCGATTTTCAAAACCCCACCGTGCTTGCACCAGCCCAATTCGATCATGCACAAACAACGGCATCATTTTATTCAAAAAATCTTTATTAGGTCGAAAATCGACATCAAAAATAGCAAAAAAATCAGATTTTGACTGTGCGGTTCCAATCGCCAATGCCCCCGCCTTGTAGCCATTTCTATTTTCACGCCTAATATGATGACAATTACCCGATCGTTCTGGATGAGCCTGTAACCATTTCTCTACAATCGAGCTGGTTTCATCCGTTGAATCATCGAGAATCTGTATCTCCAGATTCCCCTCATCCCACTCAATCAAGGTAACAGCTTCCAATAATCCGGCAATCATAGCAGGCTCATTATAAATAGGGCATTGGATGCAAATAGACGCTCCCCTCACCCTATCAGCTCGACGGGGCAACACTTTACCTTTTCTTTTCCAGCTGAGATACCCCCAACTAATTTTCAGTCGATGAAGTCCAAAAAATATCAATCCAGAGAGGGAAAAAAAGTATAAAATCGCGACAAGAGTTTGCATAGAATTTCCTCAAAATGAGCAAAAGATCTCTAGATTCAAGCATCGGGCAGCCTTTATTTCACGGATCCCCGTCACCAAACCCTCCCCTTTTTTACTTCTACAACTACTTATTCGCTTTTTTATTCGTAAGAGTATCAATGAATTTTTTCATCGCAGGAGTCAGCACTCTCCCTTTTCGGTGCAAAATAGCCAACGGGCGAACGAATCGTTTATCACTGAACGGGATTGCAACAAGAGTTCCTTGACGGACTTCCTGCTCAACCGTCGCTTGTGGGACAATAGCTATCCCCGCATCAATTTCAACCGCTCGCTTAACCGTTTCAATGTTGTCAAATTCCATCACCGTTTCGAGCTCGAGCTTATAATCTCTAAAGATAGCGTCTACAGCCTTTCGGGTTGGGATATCCGGATCAAATCCAATAAACTTAAAATCAACCAATGTTTCGACATCCACCTCCTTCTTTTCCGCAAGCGCATGCTTCGGATGACAAGCCAACACCAGGTTGTCTTCGATAAAGGGGATAATCTCAATCTGACGCATTTTTACCGGATACGCCACGAGACCCAGATCGACCGCATTATGGACAATGTCTTCGTAAACAAGATTGGACCTCCGATATTCAACCCGGACATTAACAGAAGGATACTCACTCAAGAACTCTTTTATATAGGGAGGCATTTCGTGCAACCCAATGCTGTAGATAGTGGAGATCCGGATTGTCCCACTGATCACCTTCTTCATTTCCTGGAGCTCACTGAGCAACTTTTCATATGCATGCAGCACTTCCTTCGCCGATTCATAAACTCGATCTCCTTCTCGTGTCAGCTGAAACTGCTTCTGACTGCGATCAATCAGTAATGTTTTAAAATGCCGTTCCATAGAACGAGCTTGTTGACTGACAGCCGACTGGGTTATTCCATTCAGTTTTGCCGCACGGGAAAAACTCTTGGTTTCAACCAGATCCGCAAATATTTTGAAGTTACCAATTTGCATGAGATTTTATGATTTGCATTAAGCATAAACAAAACTTATCAATCATCAAATAAAAAGTAGTATTATTAATGACTTTAACCTATGAAGAATTTGCCAACCGAACAGATGAAATTCGGAAGAAAATCGAAGCTTATTGTCTTTCATATGGGCGCCACCCCCAAGAAGTAACGCTTCTTCCGGTCACCAAAAATCACCCCGTCACTGCATTCGAATATGTATCTCGATATGGACTCCTCTCTGCCGGAGAAAACCGAGTACAAGAAGCAATGAGCAAAAAAGAACAGTTTTCTGGGCAGTTAAAGATAGAGCTAATAGGCCACTTACAGACAAATAAAGCCAAAGCGGCTGCCCTTCATTTTGACCGCATCCAAAGCGTTGATAGCATAAAACTCATCCATCACCTCGATCGTCACGCCTCCGAATCAGATCGCAACCTCCCTATTCTGCTTCAGTTTAACGCTGGTAACGACCCTGCAAAACACGGGGCTGAAATCTCTAAAGCCTCTTCGATGATGGAAGAAGCACTTTCGAAGAAAAATCTCCAAATAGATGGATTAATGACGATCGCTCCATTTTCAAAGGATTCAGAAATTGCGAAACGCACCTTTATGACTCTACGCGAATGTAGAGACATGCTAGCAGATCAGTTTGCAGTAACACTTCCTGTTCTCTCCATGGGCATGTCTGGAGATCTCGAAGAAGCCATTGCGGCAGGCAGCACTCAAGTGAGAATTGGGACAGCACTCTTCGGATCGAGAGAGTGACAACTCAAAGGGACTATCATTTACAGGTTGCTGGAGACCCTATCAGCCTTTTAATCAAATTCCGTGGAGCTTCATCTTTCCCGTTCTCACCTTCCTAAAGCTTTCTCTTACACCCTCCAACCCTCCACTTTAGAGGCTCCTCAAAAGCAGAACATCAATTAAAGAAACCCTGCCCGCAGCATTCCAAATGGATACAGATACAATATTGACTCTCGAGCACCTCAAAAACTGGACTTTCACTGGAACTCCCTTGGCCGTACTCGGGTTTCCTATTCATCACTCCATCAGCCCCGCCATGCATAACGCTGCTCTGGCAGAAATGGCAAAAACCCATCCCGAATTATCTGACTGGCAATACTTTCGTTTTGAGGTTCATCCCGACGAGCTTCCACAAGCTCTTAAAACTCTTCATCAACACAACTTCCTAGGGATCAATCTCACTCTCCCTCACAAGATCATCGCTTTTAAGGAAATTGATCACATCGATGCGACTGCCCAACCCATAGGAGCAATCAATACCTTACGCTGGACTCCTCAGGGATACGAAGGATTCAACACCGATGGCTACGGACTAGAACATGGCCTACGCGAAGATCTACAAGCCACCCTCGAAAATGCCCATGTCATCCTTCTCGGCGCCGGAGG
>JAESUN010000329.1 GCA_016763045.1 Opitutaceae bacterium
ACAGGGCTAAAGGACAGGGACTTTGTAAAGTCAGCTCTCACTAGAATCCGCTAGCATCCGTAAGGTCTTAGAAAAGTTTCAACACGTTTCTCGAGCTTAGCTCTTAAGCCCATGGTGAAAACACTTTCAAATCTAACCATAGTCACTCTTCTCTCATTCACTCTTGCAGGAGCCGAAATCGAGACGAAGGGTGAGCTGGGTCTTGAGACACGTTGGTTCCCCAATGTCCCAGCGGATAATCGACAATTAGAGCATTTCCAAAACTCTATCTACGTTGAGCAAGAATGGTTCTGGGAAAGCAATGATCGCTCACAACTGGCCCAGGCCACTCTATTCGGAAGACTCGATGATCAGGACAAGGAAAGGACACATCTCGACATCAGGGATCTTTACTGGGAGTCCATCCAAGACGAATGGGAAGTATTGATTGGTATCAATAGGGTCTTTTGGGGAGTCACTGAATCGCGCCATCTTATCAATATCATCAATCAAGTTGATCAGGTCGAATCCATTGATGAAGAGTCCTTTCTTGGTCAACCCATGATTAAGATCAGTTATGAGGCAACTCTGGGCCGATTAAGCCTCTACCTCATGACAGGGTTTCGAGAGCGGACTTTTCCCGGGGTCGAAGGTCGATTCAGGACTCCCCTTCCAGTCAACACTGATCAAGCACTTTATGTTTCAGACCTCGAGCAATGGCACCCTGAAATAGCCTTGCGCTACACAACAGTCCTTGGAGATTGGGACATCGGTGCTTATATATTTCATGGAACAGGAAGAGAACCCACCCTTCTTCCCAACGAAGATTTCAGCTACCTTATTCCCAAATATGAACTCATAACCCAAGCAGGTCTGGACATTCAATACACTCGAGAAGCTTGGCTCTGGAAGCTCGAGACCTTGACTCGAAAGGGACAGGGGGAAACTTTTTTTTCAGCTGTAGGAGGATTTGAATACACCTTTTATCAAGTAATGGACAGTAGCTATGACCTAGGACTACTGACTGAATACCTTTACGATGGCCGAGAGGGAGAAGGCTCCACTTTTACACCTTTTGATAATGATCTGTTTCTCGCGTTTCGATTAGCCTTTAACGACATCCAAGACACCGCCTTACTTGCCGGTGTTTTTGTCGACCTGAACGATGAAAGCAGGTCTATCAGAATAGAAGCTGAACGTCGATTAAATGACTTCACTACGATCCAGATCGAAGCTCAAGGTTTTCACTCTGGAAGCGCTACGAGCGATCTGAATGCGCTCAAGGAAGACTCCTATGTCGGAGTTTCACTGCAATTTTATTACTAAAATAACACTCCAGCTTTTCCGGTAGTATCAACGGTCTTTCTATGCTACCGTTTTATCAATGACCTCAAAAGGCGAGATACAAACTCTCCAGATAACCAAGGAGATGGTCCAAGGGGCCCTATCCTTCGAACAAGGTGATGATTGGCTGAAACCATGGCGTCTACCCTTTGATGAAATCGAGTTGTTTCATCCGGAACTTGTTGTGCGGGCTGAAATGTGCGCAGGGGTCCGCCTCCGCTTCAGAACAGATTCAACGAAAATCGCCCTAGAACTGGCTCTTCCTGGAGCGGTGAAGGATGATAATGATCGAGTCACTCGCTTCGATCTAACCACAGGGCCTGACTTACTTGCGAGTATTCAAGCAGAAGAAGGAGAAACCCTCATTACTTTTTCAGGGCTGAGCGGAGAAAAGACCTACGAACTTTGGCTACCGCTTATGGTTCCCTGCAAACTAAGCTCTCTTCACTTAGATAAGGGAGCTCTCTTTGAAATACCGAAAGATCCCCGAACACGCTGGTTAACCTACGGTAGTTCCATTTCGCACTGTGGCGATGCACATAGCCCGGCCCGGAGTTGGCCAGCCATTGTCGCCCGAACTCATAACTTGGACCTCACCTGCTTGGGCTATGGAGGTAACTGCCATCTCGAAACAGTTGTCGGCAGAGTTTTACGCGACACCCCCGCCGATATCATAACAATGAAGCTGGGAATAAACACGACATGCAGCCTGAGTGAACGGACTTTCCGCTCCGCCGCAATGGGATTGGTTAAGCTCGTCCGGGAAAAACAACCCGATATCCCCATAGGCCTTATCTCCCCCATCATCAATTCTCCGAGGGAATCGATTGATATCGAAAATGGCCATAATCTGCAGAGCATGCGCCAAACCCTGGAGCAAAGCGTAGAGATCCTTCAAAAATACGGTGATGACAAAATTGAGTATTTCAATGGGCTCAATATCATCGGTTCAGCAGATACCAGTTGCTTGCCAGATGAACTCCATCCAGATGGAAACGGTTATCAACTCATGGGAGCTAGAATCGCGGACTATGTCTTAGGCCCTCTTCTCCAAAAGTACATAACATAGACGGACGACTGCTACTTAATAATACCGATAAATCACGTATTGACGTGATTCAGTTACTTCGCATTCTTCGCAAATGATGTGTCCGGCGGCGAGTCAGGCATTTGCCGGACACCGACCACTCGGTAACGTCCACTCGGCTTTTTTCAACGGATTAGCTGATGGTTTCGCCTGACTTGCCACCGCACCCCTTTAAATTCGGATATAAAGCACCTTAACACTAGTTAGAAATACACCTAAATATGGGTAATCGTTTCTGATTAAGGAAAGAGCCCTAATAAAAGAGAAATAGTTGGTTAAAAGAGAAGGCTCTCTTTATTCTTCAAACGTGGGTAGCCCCGCTAAGGCCATCGCTATTTCCTCTTCAGGAAATTCATAATCCTTCAGTTTTCCTTCATGGAAATCGATGTAGGCCTGCATATCGAAATGGCCATGCCCTGAGAGACAAAAAAGAATCGTTTCTTCCTTTCCCGCAGGCCTCACATTGCATGCAAAAAACTCTTCGTTACGACCAGTATAGAGCCATTTTCTGACGCAAAAAAGAGACACTGCGCTGCATTTGTTCAAAGCCATCAACTCCATCTTCAATACTCACCCAGCCATTAAAGCCAACCTCTATTAGACGATTGAAGATCGCATCGTAATCATTCAAACCTTGACCGATTTCGCCATGGCTCAATCGTTCTGCATACCCAACGCTATCCATTTCTTCCTTACGTAAATCTTCAATTGACCCTTCCAGCAAGAAACGATCACTGGCATGCATGGTCACAACTCGAGATTTAATCTTCTCCAGAAGCTCTAGAGGATCTTCTCCAGCTAGAATAGTGTTACTCGGATCATAGTTCACTCCAAAAGAAGGCGACTCAAGACGATCAACCAGATCGCAGAAAACATCCATGCGTTGAGCAAACTCAGGATAACTCCAGTAATTATCCTTGTAGTGATTCTCAAGGGTAAGAGTGATACCTCTCTCGACTGCATGTGGTAGACAGCTTTCGATACATTCAACCGCATATAAAATACCGTCTTCGCGAGACACTTCAGGCCGACGCTGACCAGAAAGGACACGGCAGAATCTCCCTCCAAATGCAGCACACATATCAATCCACCCTTTTTCCTTATCAACCTGTACCTGACGAAAGGTTTTATCGGGATGCGTAAAATCCGGCGAACAACAAAGCATCGGGATCGAACGCCCCTGATCCTCCACCATCGATCGATACATTGACCAGTCCCTTGAATCCTTCAGATCGAGAAAATCACAGTAGAACTCCAATCCATCAATATCGAGCTTTCCGGATAGTTCGATCCATTCACGTAAGGACATGGAACCGTCTACACAAAGTTGATCCATCCAGGCTTTGGGGAAAGCAGCTAATTTTGCCATTTTGTTTTCGTAAAGTTGAGGGAGCTAGAAAGTTAAAGAACCAACAACGCTCTTACTACGCCTTGCCAAAGCTCCTGGGCAAGCAAATACGATTGATTCATTACGATACTAAACGATCCATTCATTTAATACCTTGACATTCGACATATCATACCTCGACATTCGATGTATGCCAAAGAATAAACAAGACCTACTTCAAGGGACACTAGACCTCCTTGTTCTACGAATTCTGAATTCAGGCGCCAGACACGGCTACGATATTGCCAAGCACATCCAGCTTGTATCCAAGGATGTCATCCAGGTTGGCCAGGGCTCACTCTACCCATCCCTTCACCGTTTGGAGAAGCGAGGCTATATCAAAGCGAAATGGGATATAAGTGAAACGGGTCGGCGGGCAAAATTTTATCAACTGACTGCTGACGGAAAAAAGAAAACCTCTGAAGAAGAGAACAAGTGGCAGGAGTTCACGACCGCCGTAAACCTCATCCTCAAAAACGGTTAATCAATTCTTATGCGACGCCTCCTTCGCAGTCTTGTTTTTCAATTGCGCTCCTTGTTTCGCTGGAGTCACAAACAAACCGAACTCGATGAGGAGCTCCAATTCCACATCGACATGGGGATTAAGGAAAGAACAGACCAGGGAATGAGCCATGAAGCCGCCCGAAAAGAGACCTTGAAAGAATTCGGAAGCATCGAGAAATACAAAGAAGACTGCCGTGATAATTGGGGAACTCGACTCTTCATCGATTCACTCCGTAATGCCCGTTTTGGGATGCGATTATGCTGGAGATGCCGGAGTTCGAGTATTCTGGCCGTGATCGTCTTGGCTTTGGGAATTTGCATCGCCACTATGATGTTTGCCATGTCGACGCAACTGATGGATATCAGTGGAGGCGGTAAGCTTAATGAACGACATCTCTACCTTCAGTGGGAGCTGGGTAAAAAACAGGGAATGCCCATAAGCAGTCAAGATTTCAAACATTTCCGAAAAGAGGTGGACTCATTGGAAAATCTCATGGGTATGCAAGCAGCCAATTTTGATTTCTATCTTCCATCAAATACTGAAGAGATAAAGCAATACAGCGGCGTTAGGGTAACACCCAACTTTTTCGACTACGTTGATCAAATGCCAGCACTCGGTCGCGTTTTTGTAAAAAGTGATATTCAAACTGGAGATGAAAATGTCGTTTTGATTTCTGATTATATCTGGAAGGATTTTTTTAACAGAAACATCTCTGCTCTGGGAGCAACAACCATCATCAATGGAAAAGAATATCAGATAATTGGCATCATGCCTCCTGGTTTTGCCTTTCCAGGAAACAAGCAGCTATGGATGCCATCGGATTGGAAAGAGTTCGATGCAATTCCTCGCAATCATGCACCTCTTATTGAGGTTTCCGGAATGCTGAAAGAAGGCTTTGATCGTGAAAAATCACAGGCTGAATTGAATACGATTGCAGTCAATTTAGGCACAGCCTTTCCAGAGAGCAATCAAGAGCGGACACGAGTTAGAATTTCGACATACAGAGATTATTTTATCTCTCAAGAAGTAACTTTTTTTCTATTTTTTGGACTCTTTGTTTCGTTCACCGTCTTACTGATAGCATGCGCTAATGTTTTCCATATCATCATGGCGCGAACAGCCATCCGTAGTTCTGAGCTTGCGCTTCGCTCCAGCTTAGGTGCAAAACGCAGCCACGTGATCTGGCAAGTATTGGTTGACGGGCTTATCCTGTCCGGGATTGGGTCCATCCTGGGCATTTGCTTAGCAATCATAGGACTCCAGCTAGCAACTCAGCAGTTGAAGGTATTTAATGTGCCGGCTCTTCTCGACTTTCAACTTCAGCCTAATTTCCTTTTTTTTGCTTTGGGAGCCGCTTTCTTCTCCGGAATTGCCTCGAGCATCATTCCGGCCTGGCGTGCTTCAAAAATCGAAGTTTACTCGTTTTTGAAAGATGACTCTCGAAGTACTTCCAGTATTTATATCGGCAGGCTTTCCAAATGGACTGTCGTTTCACAGGTTACTTTTTCAGCAATACTAGTCTTTATCAGTGTATTCCTGCTCAAATCGTTTTCTTTCTACAAAACGGATTTCCCCTATGACGAGACTTCCGTTTTAACCGCTTCATTGAAGTTTGAAAACAACCTTCTTTACCAAGAAACCGGAAACAACAATCGCTTCTATTTGGAGTTCAAACGGAGGATAATGAACGTTCCCGGTGTGAAGGCTGTCGCTTTTACTAATTTCTCTTGGGCGATAACCACCTCCTCAAAAGGTATGATACCTGGCTCTCGAACACCCTTCGAACTAGAGGGACAGCCATCGACAGACTCCTCTTCTTCAAAGAGTTGCAGTCTCGGCAGTGCGACACCGGATTATTTGAATGTCTACGGATTAAAAATACGACACGGAAGAATGATTGATGAATTCGATACCAAAGATTCTCTAAAAGTTTGTGTCGTAAATACCCATTTCGTCGCAGCCTATCTGAACGGTGAAATCCCTCTAGGTAAACGCCTCAAGATAATTCAATCTGGAAATGATTCTGCAGAATGGCTCACCATTGTTGGCGTCATTCCCAGTACCCGGCCAACCACACAAGATACGCAATCAGATATCACATACAGCCAAATCTTCGTTCCCTTTACCCAAGCCCAAAACAAAAAAGCACAGATGCTAGTAAATGCTCACAATGCATCTGATTATAAATACGCAAAAATA
>JAESUN010000330.1 GCA_016763045.1 Opitutaceae bacterium
AAGAATCCAAAGAATCCAAATTCCATCACCAAATCCTGACGATTATCAAAAGCCGCCAAACGTGAGTATTCCTTAGGACCTATGTAACAATCGAAGCCCTGCTGTTCTTGAGCATTAGGGGCCAACTGTAGCCCTTTCATTTGCAAGCTCCCGGTCATCCCGATACGAGGTTTTACTTCTCCCTCAATCACAGGAAATTCAAAACGCTGTGAGGTAATTCCCTCTCCCGTAATGTCAGGTGTGATGATACTCGCAAAAAACTGATTCTTTACAGAAGCCCATACCGTTGGCTGCTGCTCTGTGATCACTGTGCGGGCTTCAATCGAACCAAATCCTATCTTTCCTAAAATAGGGCTCGCATCAAAGGCTGACCGCTTGATGAAACCGGTATCATCCCCATCATAATATCCGACATTTAACGTCATTCCTTGATATTTGCACTGATCGGCTCTGCTGTTCCCAAATGATAATACATGTCCGGGACAACCAAAGTGCGATCGGTCAAATTACGAAACGTCGTTTCATGACGGATTTCGTAAGGATCCTGCCCGTTTTGACCATCGGTGATTCGATAAGATCTGAATATCTCTAAACGTTCTTCGACGACGATCCGAAAAACAACTTCGTTACGAGTTTGGCTATGTACCGAATACACCGCTTGCTTATTTGCTCCCGGAAACCCAACCAGGCTCAAAATCGGGGCAAAATGCTGCCGATTAAACACATAAGGGGCTTCCTCTCCCTGAACCGCTTCAAATTTCTTTAAGAGGACGCCCTCCACCGCTCCGCCATGATTGGAGAAATGAACCTCGATGAAGTCATTCTCCAGAGTCACCACAACTTTCTCTACAGACAAGGCCTCTACAGCACTCGCTGATTCTTCCTCAGCTTGTTCGAGAACCTCCTGAGCTGCTTCTAGATAAGACAATCCCTCTTCTGCAACAGGCTCGATTCGTGGTTCTACTGGAGATGATTCCGAAGCAATAACAGGCGCAGGCGTTTTTGCGGGCGGCGGTGTCATCTTGCTATTAAAGAAGAACGTTCCGAAAGCGGCCAAAAGTAAGCCGATCCCGATAATAGTATTCTTTTTATCCATTGGTGATTACAAAAGTGAGTCTAAAAATATAAGTTTATTCTCCCCTTGAAAGGGGATTCGAAGAATTGCTTCCTCCAAAAATCGTCCGATAAACAAGGGAAAAGGATCAGTCATAAATAAAATGAGGCTTCATCACGCAAGCAGATTTAACCTTTTCCAATAGAAGGGGAGGACTTTGCTGGTAAAAACTGACTTTCTTCACCCCGAACCTCTCCCTCATCTCGGTGATCCTCATCAGAATGGCAACAGTGAGAACTTTTTGGAGGAACAGGATCATACCCTCCTGGATGAAACGGGTGACATTTAAGAATACGGATCACCCCGAAGAACACACCCTTCAAAAATCCATGCGTGGTGATATACTCTCTCATATAGTGGGAACAAGTGGGGTGAAAACGACAACCCATTCCAGGACCAAAAAGAAGCCTTTTCAGAGGGGAGATAACCAACTGATAGATCCAAATAACTCCCAACACCAGCCACGCAGGAATCTGGCTCAGGCTGCGCCATAGAGATCGTAGGGCAGAGTTACTCATCACTAGAAACCCTTAAGATACGTGCGCGCTCCGCGGCACGCAAGAAATGCTGCTCCAATTTCCCGTATTCCAGTCGTGAGGCAGCAGCTCTCAAAACAACCACAACATCTACTCCCCGAACAAGTTTCTCCTGATTAAGACGGAAAATTTCCCGAATCCTTCTTTTCAAGAGGTTGCGAGCAACTGCATTGCCAACTCGACGTGAAGCCACAATTCCCAGTCTCATCCCATTAAAGCCTTCGTCTGAGTCTGTTCTCAGAGTACAAAAACGAAAGGCACTACCTTCAATACGGCGACCCTTCCTACGGACAGCTGAAAAATCAGCCTGTGTCCGGATATGTTGTTGGCGATAAAAGCGCATGGCCATAGGCCACACAGGCCTTATTATACGACCGTCAAGCGCTTGCGGCCCTTCTGGCGGCGAGCAGCAATGACCTTACGTCCACCTCTGGTGGACATGCGTGCACGAAACCCGATTTTACGAGCTCGTTTAAGTCTAGATGGTCTATAAGTTGGTTGCATGGCAAAATTGAAAAGAGGAGGAAACTGAACGGGCACGACATCTTCTGTCAAGCCCTCTTCGTTTTATCTTTCACTTACTTCCATTAATTTTTCAAGTGCAGAAAGGTACTTCCCCCTGGTTTTTTCGATAATCCCACTCGGTAACTCCGGTCCAGGATACTGTTTATCCCAGTCCAGCGTCAGTAGATAATCTCTGACAAACTGCTTATCAAAACTCGGAGGAGACATCCCTCTCTCATATGTTTCTGCCGGCCAATAACGCGAAGAATCCGGCGTAAGGATCTCATCAATCAGGTAAATATCACCAGCATCATTCAATCCAAACTCAAATTTTGTATCTGCTAAAATGATTCCGGCTCTTTTTGCCAGCGAATGCCCTCTCTCATAAATTTCGAAGCTGAGACGACGAACCTCCTCATAGACCTTATCTCCCACCAATGCCCGAGCCCCGGCTTCGTCAATCGGCTCATCATGCCCCTCTGCCGCCTTCGTCGTCGGCGTAAAAATAACCTCTGGCAACCGCTCTGCTTCAGATAATCCTGAAGGGAGCTTCACCCCACAAACTTCGCCAGATTCTTGGTAAGAGGTCCAGCCACTACCCGCCAAGTAACCACGCACCACACATTCCAAAGGCAACGGTTGCAACTTTTTGACCACCATACTGCGCAATTGAAAATCCTTCGACAACCCCAGCTCTTCCGCCATCAGCTTCTCCCCATCGGCTACTAAATGATCTCTACCGATCCCCTTGATCTGATCAAACCAAAAACGACTCAACTGCGTAAGGATAATACCCTTTCCAGCAATGCCGCCGGGAAGAATGACATCGAAAGCCGAAATCCGGTCGGTTGCCACTAGAAGCAAGCGATCTCCCAAATCAAAAATTTCCCTTACTTTGCCCGAAGCTATTTTGGGAAAAGGAAGCTTGTCTACCTGGCAAACAGGCTCCAATGGCAATGATTCAACGATCTGAGAAAACTCCATCTCCGTATCCTTTCAAAAACACAGGGAAAGAAAACATATAAATCGCTCATTTTTTTCCAATTTTGTATCTGCTGAAAAAAATCCTTGCGCAAGAGACAATTCATCCTACGTTAGCCCCTTCCTGTTTAGGAGTCCCGTTCGTCTAGCCTGGCCTAGGACACATGGTTTTCATCCATGCAACAGGGGTTCGAATCCCCTACGGGATGCCACTTTAAAAGACCGTTTCCAGATTTCTGGAGACGGTCTTTTTAGTTTGCCGAGGGAGATAGCCCTCCCGAAATCATTCATTTCCCAGATTTACGCTAAATCGAAGAAGAGAAACTCTGCGTCTTCTAGAGCGGTAATCTTCACCTCCCTTTCCTCTTCCATCACAGCAGCATCTCCTTCTTCCAGCAGGACTTTATTAACACTCACACTTCCACTAATGAGCTGAAGCCAACCACGGCGACCACTTGGGAACACATAGAAAAGCTCTCTGCCTTTCTCTAGTAAACTCGCATAAATAATGGCATTTTGGTGAATA
>JAESUN010000331.1 GCA_016763045.1 Opitutaceae bacterium
AACCTTGATTCTCTACCGGATTTTTCAAGGGGCGTTCGGCGCGCCGCTGGTGCCGCTGGCCAATGCGATCATTCTGGACGTCTACCCGCGCGAGAAACACGGGATGGCGACGGCGATTTTTGGCATGGGCGTTGTGATTGGCCCGGTGTTCGGGCCCGTCTTTGGCGGCATTCTGACCGAAATGTACAATTGGCGCTGGGCGTTTTTCATGATTGTGCCGTTTGGCGTGCTCGGTTTTCTGGCGCTGTGGTGGGTGTTGCCGAACGGCGCGCGCCGACGCGGCGTCCGGTTCGACTGGGTTGGCTTTCTCGCCCTGTCGCTCGCGGTCGTCTGTTTGCAAATTTCTCTGGATCAGGGACAGCGGAACGACTGGTTTGAATCCGTCACGGTGTTGATGACCGCCTGCGCGGCGGCGTTCGGGTTTTATCTGTTCGGCGTGCATTCGATGATCGCGCAAAATCCGTTTTTGAATTTGCGGCTGTTGCGCGACCGGAACTATTCGCTGGGTCTGGCGATCGTGACGGTATACGGGATGCTGAATTTTACGCCGATGGTCATGATGCCGCCCATGCTGAAGGATCTGATGGGGTTTCCGGAATCAATCATCGGTATGCTGGTCGCAGCGCGTGGCGCCGGCGCTCTCATAGGCTTTTTTCTGTCGATCTGGGTGGGGCGGCTGGATCCGCGCATCGGCATGACCATCGGATTTTCGATGCAAGGTTTCGCCGGGATGCAGATGGCCGGGTTTGACATGAACGTCTCCAGCCTCGATGTCGCGCTGGTCAGCTGGATTCAGGGCATCTCCATTGGCCTGATCTGGGTGCCGCTGGTCTCCGCCACGTTCAAAACCATGGACCGGGTGCATCTGGAAGAAACCACGGCGGTGTTTCATCTGTTGCGCAATATCGGGAGCAGTATTTTCATCGCCATGAGCGTCGCGGTGCTGATTCGCACGACTGGTATCAACTATGCGCGGATGATCGAGTTTGTGACCCCGTTCAATCCCATCCTGTCGTTTCCGGCGGTGTCGACGCTCTGGGATTTAGATACTGTCAAAGGATTGGCGTCGGCCAGCAGCGGAATCTCGCGTCAGGCCCGGATGATTGGCTATATCAACGCCTTTGGATTGTATACGATGGCGTCCTTTGTCGCGCTGCCGCTTGTCTGGTGTGTGCGGAACCCTAAACAGAAAACCGGTTCCTGATTTCGTTTCCCTGGTTGGAACCGCTCCTCTTCGGCTGGAACCACTTGCACGCCCGCGATAGGATTGCGCGAACCGTGATTGGAGACCTTCTATGATAACTGTATACGGCATCCCGAATTGCGATACCTGCCGCAAAGCCAAAAAATGGCTGAAGGATCAGGACCTCGCGCATGAATTCCATGATTTTCGCAAAGACGGCCTGACCCGCGACGTGGTCGATGGCTGGGTGAAGGACGTTGGTTGGGAAATTTTGCTCAACCGACGCGGGACGACATGGCGCAAGCTGCCAGAGTCCGATAAGGTTGATCTGGACGCTGCATCCGCAGCGGCGCTGATGACCGCGAATCCCACATTGATAAAACGACCGGTTTTTGAAGTCGCCGACGCGATAGAGGTCGGGTTCAAGGCCGATGTGCAAGCGGCGCTTCTGGCGTCGAAAACATAAAGGTGGAACGATGAACCGTGTGAATTTTTACGCTGGCGCCGACATTGATCGCATTGGCGATAAACGTCGCGACCCGGACTGGCTGCAAGGGCGTATTTCCGCAAATGTGGCGCGGGTCCTGCCGGTCTGGCGCGGTAAAAGTCTGTTTGCGCGGGAGCCGGACGCTGATGGCGTTTACCAGATCGCCTGGTTGTCGCCGGAACAGGTTGAGCCCCTGATTGCCGAATCTTCGACCGGGGCGCCCGGCACTGTCGCCGATGCGCTGCATCTGTTGGGCGAGCGCGAAGACGGCGTCTATTTCACCATCGATTTATCACACCATGACGACCCGTTGAGCGCCGTGCCCGGCCTGGACGCCGCCTTTACGGGGTTGCGGGACCTTGGCGCCGCCGTGGATCATACGGACGGGGCCATGTTGTCTTACGCCAAGGGCATGGCCCACTGGCACAAGCGCCATCCGTTTTGTTCCGATTGCGGCGCGCCGACCGAAGTGCGGAGCAGCGGTCATACGCGGGTTTGCACCAACGCCGATTGCGGGGTGACGCATTTTCCGCGGACTGATTCCGCCGTTATCATGCTGGTGCATCAGGGCGACCGGTGCATTCTGGCCCACAACAAGCGCAACCCGAAGCCGTCTTATTCCACATTGGCGGGCTTTGTAGAGCCCGGCGAAAGTCTGGAAGAAGCCGTTGCGCGGGAAGTGTTGGAAGAAGTCGGCGTGCGCGTCGGGCGGGTGGCGTATCACTCGTCCCAACCTTGGCCGTTTCCGGGAAATTTGATGCTGGGCTTCCATGCAGAGGCGCTGTCTGAAGAGATCACTGTGGATGAAACCGAATTGGTCGAGGCGCGCTGGTTCAGCCGGGACGACGTACGCGATGCGGAAAAACTGGGATTGCAATTGTCCCGACCGATTTCAATTTCACGCCGCTTGATCGAGGACTGGGTGAACGGCGTCGTGTAACTCTGTGGGGCTATACGCAACGTTGGGTGGGACTAGCGCGGAGTCGCTGAAATTTGGTAGACTCTATCTGCGCGCTGACGCATGGTGCCGCCGCAATGTTGAAATGTTTCCGATAGGCCATTTAAGAGCCCAATGAAGAACCATAAACTCCTGACGGGCGTCGCGCTCGCCGCCTGTATCGCACTCAGTCCGCCGGCTTTGGCGGATGACGCGGCCAATGGCGTGAACGATCCGTTTGAGCCTTTAAATCGCGGTATTTTTGCGGTGAACCGGACGCTTGATGAGATGTTCTTCAAGCCGCTGGCGCGTCTTTATATTGCAGTGGTTCCCGAAAAAGGCCGAAGGGCTGTGGGCAATATCGTCTCGAATCTCGGGGCGCCCGTGGTGTTGGTCAATGACTTGCTACAAGGCGATATGGATCGCGCTGGCGTCACGCTGTCGCGCTTTATGGTGAACACGACAATAGGCTTTGGCGGTATGATGGATGTCGCCGCCGATCTGGGTGCGCCGCGCCATTCCGAAGATTTTGGCCAGACGATTGGTTCCTATGGGGTGTCGTCGGGGCCGTTTCTGATGCTGCCGTTGTTTGGGCCGTCCAATTTTCGCGATGGGCTGGGGACCGTTATCGATGGTTTCCTGGATCCCCTTGGCGCCGCAATTAATTCCAGCGAAGCCCTAACGCGTTTTGCGGTTGAAGGGTTGGACAAACGCGCAACGTTTCTGGACCCGAGTGAGGCGATTGAAAAGACGTCGCTGGATTATTACGCATCGATCCGCAGCGTCTATATGCAGAACCGGGAATACGAAATTCGCAATGGAGAGCCCGCGCCGCTGGTGGATATCTACGGGTTTGAAGAAAACGACCCGGTCGCACCGCCCGCCCCAAAAGCAAAAAACTAAAACCTGAACTTACGGAAGCGGCCCGCGATCAACGGGGCACTCAGCCTTTCTTGGGTTCGGAATATTTGGCGATCCGGGATTTTATGGTCTTCAGGAGAACCTCAAACCCTTCGCGCCGCATTACCGAAGTATAATCCGCCCGCAGGCGCGCCAGTTCGCTGAAGCGTGCATCCAGGAATATGTCGATAATGCGCCAGACGCCGGCGGATTGGCGAGTCAGATAATTCAGCGCCACCGGTTCGCCGTTTGATTTGACCAGGCGTGTTTTCACCAAAATTGTATTGCGAACGGATTTTTCCGCCGAGACGACCTCAAAGGTTTCCCCGGAATATCCGTTGAACCGGGCGGCGAAGGTCGCGATGCTGAGATGGCCAAAGGCGTCGATCAATTGGTCTCGTTGGCTTTGATCCAGAGATTTCCAAAAGGCGCCGACAGCCACCCGGCCCATCAATTTGAAATCGAACAATTCGCTTAA
>JAESUN010000332.1 GCA_016763045.1 Opitutaceae bacterium
CGCGTTCGGCATCGGTTAAATATTGTTTAGCTGAAAACTCACCCTGTACGCCGGTTTTATTACTTATTTCATGAGCTCTAACTAATGCAGCAATTGCCATGCCACCACCTTCACGAAAAGCGGCTTGAAAATTGGCGGTGTATTCATCATTAAGTGCGTTGTAGTTACTTAACCTGAAAACTGGATAAGGATTGAACTAACTGCCCACCTTGCGATCAGATCTTTCGACTAAAAACGATTTGAAAGCAACAAAGGTGGGCAGATGAATAACTTAATAGATATATTTTGCGATGTCGATGACTTTTGTCATAAATTTATCCCTGTATGGGAGGCTGAATTAATCGCTAACGGGACCAAAAAACGAAGACGCCAGTCAAAGATGACCTTGAGTGGATGCATGACTATCGTTATTGCTTTTCACCAATCAAACCATAGAGATTTCAAGAACTTCTATATTGGTTTAGTTCAGAAGTACTGGCAACATGATTTCCCAAGTCTGCTAAGTTACACGCGTTTTTTACACAAAATGTCTTCTTTAATTGTACCTATGTGCGCTTACTTTCAGACGGTAAAAGGAAAGCCTACAGGCATTGCATTTGTAGACTCTACAAGCCTAAAAGTTTGCCACAATATCCGTATTCCACGCAATAAGGTCTTTGATGGTGTTGCCAAACGCGGGAAGGGAACAATGGGCTGGTTTTACGGTTTCAAGCTACATTTATTGATTAACCATGTAGGGGAAATTATTTCTCTGAAGATAACACCAGGTAATACAAACGATAGAACGCCTATTCCAGAGTTATGTAAAAACTTGTACGGAAAGCTTTATGCGGACAAAGGATATATCGGTAAAAAGCTTAATGAGAAGCTAGCGGCGCATGACGTTGATTTAGTCACTACCGTTCGTAAAAACATGAAAGCTAAGGCAATGTCAGTATTTGATAGGGCTATGTTATCAAAGAGATACATTATTGAAACGATAAATGATCAACTTAAAAACATTTCACAAATAGAGCATAGTCGACATCGTAGTGAGGCAGGTTTTATGTTGAATGTCATTTCAGGCATAGTGGCTTATTGCTTAAAAAAACAAAAGCCACGTATTAAGTTATCACCGAGTGAATTTGGATTAATGTCGATCTAGAAAAAGAGTCTTCTTAAGCAGATCTCAGGTTAGATTAATAAACTTACACTTTTTAGACACTTAGCAACTAAAATCATACAGCTGGCATACAGATAACATACGATTGAAAGCATTGTTCCTTTAATGCTCAACTAGGTATACTACTAAGACAAAACTAAGCATTGACATGCTCTCCTTTATTACAGGTTTATTATGAGTAACATTAAGTTTTCCAGCACTGAAACAGAGCAATTAGTCATTAAACTTCAAGGTTATTTCGCTAAAGAGCTCGACCAAGATCTTGGTCAGTTTGATGCAGAGTTTTTATTAGATTTTTTCTCAACAGAAGTTGGTGCTTATTTTTATAACCGCGGTTTGTTTGATGCACAAACTATTATTGCTGCAAAACTAGAACATGTTAGTGAGATGGTTGAAGAAGGCATTAATGAAATAGAAAAACCAGTCAGTTAACTATTTTACCTGAGGTTTAGACGGTAACTATTATTCAAAAAGCCGCAGTTAAGTCATTAACTGCGGCTTTTTTGAATAATTCTATTTAGATTACCCTTGTTTAGATTAACTCTGTTTAAAATTCTTGAGCCAAACTACTCGTTTACTTTCACTTCGATAAACTCAACGTCTTCAGCCACTAACTGACCTTGGTTATTTATTTTACCTTCAACCTCCACCGAGGCATGGAGTATTAAATCACTAGCATCACCATTCTCAAATTCTGTTTGCATATTGGTAACAACTTTATGGCCGTTTACCGTGAAATTAAACCTATTAGTAAACGTATCAATAGTGCCAAGTAACTTAACATCATTATCTTTAGCATCGCTGTCTATTTCAACTTCAAGTGCCAACCAGCCATTTACTGTGTAGATGATTTCCACTTCTACTTCATCATTGAGTGCTAAGCTAGTGAAAAAGGTTGCTTGGTCTACATTTACGCCCTGCACATCTTCAAACTCAGTGTGCTCATCAGTTAACACAACAATACCTTTAACAGAAAAACTTGTCTGATGTGTATCAATACTGTCAACAATTCCTTCAATGTCATGAGAGTCATGTTCAATGGCGCCAGTTTCTTCACGCTGAATTTTACGACTAATTAAAAGCCCGTTAACTTCGTAAGCGTCTAGTGCTAACCTGTCACCGATGGCAATATCAGAGAAGTTGAAGTTACGTAACTCTTGCTCCGAATCATCTTCATATTGGGTATAACTATCAACGCTAAATACTTGACTAAAAATAGTGAAGCTATCATTAGTAATAGATTCAACAATACCTTCAAGGCTAATTTCATTGGCTAATTCAACACGAATGCTGTTAATTGGATAAATAGATGTTGTTGACTCTTGTTCAATGACGGTAGCAATCAAGCTCACCTGGCTACCAATTTGTAGATCCTCATCATCGCCTTGAGTAAAGTCAGAGCTATCCGTCAACGCATATTTTCGGCCTGATAACTTTATTATTGTTGACTCTCCTTCTTTATCCATATCCTCAACAATACCGGCAAGCTCTAACGTACCATCAATAAATAAAATAAGACCTTGTGCCGTAACTTCATCAGCAACAAATTCATTATCAATAGCGGGAAACTTACTTTTTATCAGTACTAAAGATCCTGCATTCAATAGACCAGTAACGTCCGCATCAACATAATTTACCAACAACTGGCCTATAGTGAAGGTTTTGTTTACTTTATTAATCTTACTTATCGTACCTGTTAGCTGCTGCTCCGCCTGCTGTTCTTTAATTTCTAGATAACTAACCATAAAGTTACCGTATTCATTTTCAAAGGCACTGAGTTCAACAAATGTGCCGACAGTTAATTCAGTAAAAAGCACATTATCAAGCTTAGTCGCTTTGGTGATCAGGTAAGTTTGCCCTAATATAGTTAAAGAGGTATCCCCAAGGTCAATAGCATCTATAGCGCCAATAACATCAGCAAGGTATGTCACTTCAAG
>JAESUN010000333.1 GCA_016763045.1 Opitutaceae bacterium
AGAACTGCTGATTGGTTTGGTGTTCATAATATTGTCTGCTCTACCGATTCTGTTGACGTATATAACCCAAAAGTGATTCAAGCAACTATGGGTTCTTTTTTTAGGGTAAACGTGGTTTACACCAATTTAATAGACTTCTTTTCTAAGAATGCTTCGTTAACTGTTTACGGAGCATTACTTGATGGAGATAACGTTTACGACAAACAACTCAAGTCAAATGGAGCTGTAATGTTATTAGGAAATGAATCCACCGGAATATCAGAATCACTTATTCCATTTGTCACAGAAAAAATATCAATACCAAGGTTTGGTAAAGCAGAATCATTAAATGTTGCTGCTGCAACTGCTATTTTGTGCTCAGAGAGTAAGCGGTGCTAGAGTAATTACCCATTACGTTTATTTTTTTACCGTAAATGGTATCATCAGATGTCCCTGTTACTAAATATATACCCGTTGGTAATCTTACATTGGCGTAAGTAACGATTAACTCTTTTCTTTCTTCTAATACATCAACCCTGGCAATAAACTCTTCCTGATTAGCATTTACGAGTACGACCAAAATATCTTTTCCTTTATAGTTCTTTACCTCAGTATTTTTTTTCGAAAAAGAGAACAAACTAACTATTGGTTTGATGTTGTTGAAATTTTCAGCATAAACAATCTTCGAATAATAACTATTACCATCAATATCTACTTGCTTAATCCTATAAAATGCTTTTACATTAAACGGTTTATAATCTATCTCAAAATATTCAATTGAATGACCAACATTTTCTTTAGTATTTATTTTTTGAATTGCTTTAAATTTCTTTCCCGTTTTGGATCTTTCAATCACAAAATAATCCACTTTTATATGTAAAGGATTGTTCCAAGAGATTTCAACTTTATCATTATTATAAACCGCTGTTACTTCAGAAAATAAAGAGGAGATTAAAAAAAGTTGGGCGATTAACAAGAGTATAGTTTTCATTTTTTATAGTTTATAAATTATAAGGTAAAAGTATCACCTCAAGGTGTGTTAAATAAGCGTTGTATTCCCGAAATTCAATCAGTTGAACTACCTATTTTTTAAACCATAAAAATACTTATCATCGTCATAAATTGTCATTAGTTACCCTAATAATGGCAGTTGTTTACGTAGTAAAACCGCTTTTGTCAGTCAATCTGTCATTAAAAAAGCAATGGCACATACTTTGACTATTTGAAATCAGAAAAAATAAAAAATTATATAACAAGATAGAAATGGCAAAAGGAAAAATTAAAGTAACCACGGAAAATATCTTTCCAATCATCAAGAAGTTTTTATACTCAGATCACGAAATATTTTTGAGAGAGCTAATTGCTAATGCAACAGATGCTACAAAAAAGTTGAAGGCGCTATCCTCTATAGGAGAGTTTAAAGGTGATATTGGTGATGATACGATTGAAGTAACCTTAGACAAGAAAGCAAAAACGCTTACTGTAAAGGATAGAGGGCTAGGAATGACCGAAGAGGATGTGAAAAAATATATTAATCAGATTGCATTTTCAGGAGCAGAAGAGTTTGTAGATAAATTTAAAGACCAAGAAGATGCTGCTGGAATTATAGGGAAGTTTGGCTTAGGTTTTTACTCCTCTTATATGGTGGCCGAAAAAGTTCAAATTATTACTAAATCATACCTAGATGAATCCGCAGTAATATGGGAATGTGATGGAAGTCCAGAATTTAGTTTAAATAAACACAAAAAAGAAGATAGAGGAACTGAGATTATACTATATATTGATGATGACTCTGTAGAATTTTTAGAAGAAGCAAGAATTAAAACTTTACTAGACAAGTATTGTAAATTTATGCCTGTGGCCATCAAGTTTGGAGAAAAATCTGAATGGATAGATAACAAGAAAGGAAAGAAGGATAAAGATGGAAAGGTAGAGCAAGAAGAAATTAAGGTAGACAACATCGTTAACAATCCTGCTCCAGCATGGACAAAATCACCATCATCATTAAAGGAAGAGGATTATAACGGATTTTACAAGGAATTGTATCCAATGAACTTTGAAGATCCGTTGTTTCACATTCATTTAAATGTTGATTACCCATTTAACTTAACGGGAATTTTATACTTTCCTAAGATTAGTGCAAACATGGAGGTGCAAAAGGATAAAATCCAATTGTATTCCAAACAAGTATTTATTACTGATTCTGTAGAGGGTATTGTGCCTGATTTCTTAATACTTTTACATGGTGTAATAGATTCTCCAGATATACCACTAAACGTTTCTCGTTCTTATTTACAAGCTGATGGTGCAGTTAAAAAAATTGCAAGTCACATTTCTAAAAAGGTATCTGATAAGTTAGAAGAACTGTTTAAGAAAGATAGAGCTGATTTTGAAAGTAAATGGGATGACATCAAGATTTTTATTGAGTATGGAATGTTATCTGATGAGAAATTTGCAGAAAGAGCAGCTAAATTCTCATTGTATAAATCAACGGATGGTAAGTACTATACGATGGAGGAATTAACTAAAAAAATTACTCCAGCTCAAAAAGACAAAGATGATAAATTAGTTTACCTATATACTAACAATGTAGAAGAGCAACATTCTTTTATTGATGCAGCGACTACCAAAGGATATGAAGTATTGGTAATGGATACGCATTTAACTGCTCATTTAGTAGGTAAGTTAGAGCAATCAGTTGAAAATACTACTTGGGCAAGAGTTGATGCAGACACCATTGATAAGCTAATTAATAAAGATGAAGAAATTCCATCGAAACTGGATGATAAAGAAAAAGAAAAAATAAAACCAGTTATAGAAGAAGTAATGCCGAAAGGGAAGTTTAACGTTCAGTTTGAAAGCATGAGCGAAACCGATCAACCCATGACAATTGTTCAGCCAGAATTCATGAGAAGAATGAAAGAGATGCAAGCTACTGGTGGTGGTGGAATGGCTATGTTTGGTGGTGCTATGCCAGATACTTACAACTTAGTGGTGAATACTAATCATCCATTAATTAGTAAAATTTTGAAAGAAAAAGATAAGAAAAAACAAGCTGCAATTACTAAAAGAACAGCTGATTTGGCTTTATTATCTCAAAACATGCTTAAAGGCGAAGAATTAACTAAATTTATCAATCAAAGTCTTGAACTAATATAAACCCTTAAAAAACTTAGAAAAACATGAATAAGAAATTAATAAAATATGGAATCATTGGTTTAATCGCTGTAATTTTTGTCTTCTCTGCATTCGGAAGTTATAATAGTATGGTTGAGTTAGAAGAAAACTCAATTACACAATGGTCAAACGTAAGTAGTTCTTATCAGCGAAGAGCAGATTTAATCCCTAACTTAGTAAATACAGTAAAAGGATATG
>JAESUN010000334.1 GCA_016763045.1 Opitutaceae bacterium
TATTTTTCCGAGATTGGCGGGAGAGAGTTTTGGTTTTGAAAACCAGTTGCTGGGGATGCCGAAATGATCGAGAGCGGGTTGAGACATTTTGCAGCTATGGACATCGAGGAGCTGCGAGGTGCTGGCGACAGAGATTTCGGTCACCATTTTTCCAGAGAGGAGAAAGTTGAAATAATCGGGGAGAAAGAGACAACGGTCTGCGATATCGGTGATAGCAGGGTATTTGGTCAGTGTCTCTTGTAGCTGAAGACTGGTATTAAAGGGGAGCACTTGAATGCCGGTCCATTTGTAAACGTCTTCGATCCCTGATTTTGCGAGTTTTCGGGAAAGAGCTTCCGATCGAGTGTCTCGATAGGCGTAGGTAGGTTGGACGAGGCGTCCTTTTTTGTCAACGAGGACACTGTCTACACCCCAGATGTCGATTCCGCATGAAACAAGGTTAGGGGCTTTCTCTTTTGCTTTTAACAGGCCGATTCGAACTTCGGCGAAAAGGCCGGGGAGATTCCAGTAGCAGTTTTTTCCCAGGAATTCGAATTTGTTGGGGAAGCGATGTACTTCTTCCAGCGATAAGTTTCCTTTGGAGTATGTTCCCAAGATGACGCGGCCACTGGTTGCGCCAAGGTCGATGGCTGCTATTTGAACAGAAGAGGAAGAAGGTCGCTTTTTCATAAGTGTTGGAGGGCGTCTTAGAGAATACGAATCGGTAATAGGGATGATGCGTAGAGTTTTTATAGAAGGCAATTGCTCCTAAAAGAGGTTGCAAGCCAATAGCATCTCTCATTGCTTAGAAGTTCCCCCTATGGTCAATTTGAAACGTAAATCTCTCTCGGGAAAGAAGGTCCAATTAATGGCAACGTGTTTATGCGATGCTTTTTTTGATGATGTGGCGAAAGCGACAGTCGAGGTACTCGAATATCTCGGTTGTGAAGTTATTTTTCCGGAAGGGCAGACGTGTTGTGGCCAGCCCGCCTTTAATGGCGGAGATTGGGCCTCATCCCGAAAAGTGGTCCGTCACACCGTCGAGGTTTTTGAAGGAGCCGAACCTGTCATCATCCCATCAGGATCGTGTGCGGCGATGTTGCAGCATGGCGCTGCCTTGGAGTTTGAAAAGGAAACGGATAAGGATCAGGTAGATGAATTGGCTTCCCGTTCTTGGGAACTGACGGATTATATCGTGAATGGCCTGGGGATGAAGGAGTGGCCGGGAACATTTGCAGGGAAGGTGGCTTTTCACCGCTCCTGCCATACCAGAGGATCTTGTAGTGGAGAAGCGACTTTAACACTGCTGAATTCGATTGAAGGTGTCGAAATTGTTTCGTTTGGAGGCGATGAGGAATGTTGTGGATTTGGTGGGACTTTTTCAGTGTCCTTTCCCAATACTTCGGAGGGGATGGGCCAGATCAAGATTGCGCATGTATTGGAGTCCAAGCCGGATGTTCTTGTTTCGGGAGATATGGGTTGCTTGATGCATTTGGGTGGGCTGGTTGATCGGCATGACAAGGAGCTGAAAAGAATGCATGTGGTGCAAATTTTGAGAGATGCTCTCTTAAACGGAGGGCTGATGGAGGCGTAAACGATGGCTGTTCAACCGATTGATCGATATGTGGAGCGGATCGCTCCCAGTGTGCAAAAAGCTGTGATGGAAAACAGCATTGCGGGAACGCAAAAGCGGCATGATGTGCTTTTTGGGGATTACGAAGATCCCGATAAACTCCGCCGGATCGCAGGTGCGATTAAACAACATACGATAGACTACCTGGATAAGTACCTGCTTGAAGCGGAAGAGAAATTAATTGCCAATGGGGTAAAGGTCCACTGGGCCTCGGATGGAGATGAGGCCAATCGGATTGTCCTGGAAATCATGCGTTCGAAGAAGGCTACGAAAGTGGTTAAGTCTAAGAGCATGGTCAGTGAAGAGACGGAGTTAGGTCATTATCTGGAGAGCAATGGTATCGAATGTGTGGAGACGGATTTGGGAGAATACATTATTCAGATCGATAAGGATCATCCCAGTCATATTGTTAGACCGATTATTCATAAAAACAGGCAGGATGTTGCCCGTAGTTTCGAGAGGGAGGGGCTAGGGGAGTATAATGATGATCCTAAGGTGATTACCCAACGGGCCCGGAAACATCTGCGTGGGAAATACATGGAAGCAGATGTGGGGATAACGGGTGCCAATTTTGTGGTGGCAGAGAGTGGGCGAATGCTTCTGGTGACCAATGAAGGGAATTCTCGCTTTTGTCTGGCACCGACGAAGGTGCACATCGCCATGGTGGGGATTGAGAAACTGGTGCCAAAAGACCGTGATCTTTCAGTGATGCTCAATTTGCTGGCACGATCCGCGACGGGGCAGCGTTTGACGGTTTATACAGAATTTATCAATGGCCCAAAGTCGTCCACCCAGCCGGAAGGGCCAGAGGAGATGCATTTGATCTTTCTGGATAATCGAAGAACTCAAGTGCTTGAGTCCAATTGCCGGGAGATTTTACGCTGTATCCGTTGTGGCGCTTGTATGAATGTTTGCCCTGTCTATCGGCAGGCATCGGGTCATGCGTATCGCAGTGTTTACCCAGGGCCTTTGGGCGCTGTTTTATCTCCTTTGTTGGCCAGTAAGTTTGCCGATTATGCAGACCTGCCGAAGGCTTCGAGTTTATGTGGTGCCTGTAATGAAGTTTGTCCGGTCGATATTCCTATTCCCGATTTGCTCTTGCGGCTGAGGGATAAGGCAAAGGTGGAAGGGGTTAAGTCTCCTGGCACTCCTCCCATGGGGATGTGGGCAGTGATGGCGAGCAAACCCGTTTTGTGGAAAACTGCTTTGACTGCGGGCAAAATGATGGACTTCTTCCCTAAGAGCATGATTCCTGTTCCGGCCTTTCAGGCCTGGTACAAGAAAAAGGATTTGCCGGGATGGCGTGGAAAGAAATTCCGCTCTTGGATGGCGAGTCGGCCAAAGAAGGGAGCATCGGATATACTTAAGCAGGAGGAGAAACCATGAGTGACCATCGTGAGATAATCTTAGGGAAAGTTAAGAAAATATTGGAGGCTTTGCCAGAACGGGCAGCGTATCCTGATTATGATACAGCTGAGGTTGTGACGATTCCGGAAGGAGCCGATCTTTGGGAGCATTTCAAAACGGCGATGCAGGCGGTTAATGGAAAAGTCTACGACTCTTTGAGTGAATTGAAGAGCTGGATGTTGGAGAACGACTATGTATCGGGTTATTGTGATCCAGATCTGATGGGTGTTCTTTCGCAGGGTTTGGCTCCGGAGATTACGTTGGAAACAAGCTATGAGCGCGAGCGCATGGATGAGAATCAGTTTGGGATCACCCGAGCGAGTGGGGCGATTGCTGAATCCGGTACGATCATTCTTAAGGACGAGTCCACTTCGAGTCGTCTAGGCTCTCTGACGCCTTGGGTTCACATCA
>JAESUN010000335.1 GCA_016763045.1 Opitutaceae bacterium
CTGAAAAAGATTATCTGGAAATCATCTAAAAGGCTAATAAAACTTGTTTATTGAATACAAGTTCCTACCACGAAGTCACTAATCATTAGTGACCCCTATCATTCTCATCAAGCAGATAAAATCTGCTTGAATCACCATATTTTTCATGAAAATAGGCCTTATTTCAGACCTCCATATTGGACCCGACCGCAGCACGAAGGGCATGCCTCTCAAGCTCTCCGAACACTCCCTTCCTTTCATTGGAGAATTCATCAATCATCTTTCAGAAGATCCAGACTTCGCCTTTGCCATTCACTTGGGGGACTTGATCGAAGATGCAGGCAGAGACACCGATCTAAAAAACTTTCCAATGGGAGTCGCTGCTTTGGCAAAATCACCCGTCCCCATGCATCATGTCATTGGAAACCATGATGTCATCAATCTCTCTCAGAAAGAAATTTGTTCCTTTTTGGATATCGATTCCCTCTTCTATTCGTTTGATGCAGGAGGCTTCCATTTCATCATTCTCCACTCAGATACCCATACCCCCCAAAAATATCCCGCATCTATCCCACCTGAGCAAATCGAATGGCTCCAGAAAGATCTGAGCAAAACAACAAAGCCCACCATCCTCTTCACTCACTTTTCCTTAGCTGATCAGGATCTAACCCCAAACCGCTGGTTCAAGCACACGCCTGATGGTTGCCTTCTTAAAAACCGGACCGACGTCCGAAGCATTTTGTCCTCTTCCGGAAAAATCATCGCCGTTTTGAATGGTCACCTGCATTGGAATCACATCGATCAACACGATGGCATCCCTTATATCACCGTCCAGTCAGCGGTCGAAAAGCTGGATGGAGACAAAATCTCAAATAGCTGGGGAATCATCGAACTCCTTGAGAACACCTTTACCCTGGAAATCAAAGGAAACGATCCGATAACATTCACTCGCAATTTCTAAAATTGCGGCAACCCCTAATTCCTCTCCAGTGAGGAATCATCTACTCCTTCAAACACAAAAAAAACACCGACTGTACCTTTCTAATACAGTCGGTGGTGGTTCAGAAATCTAATCGGCTCTAAATCAATGCCCTCTTCTGCCCGCACTGACACGGGAAGCCATAAATTCATTATATGATTTAGTCGGATCGACAAAATTCTGAGGCTGGTTCCCCAGATCTCTTCCACGAGCCAAGTACATCTGGTGATATTCCCGATGTTTCGCACCCATCACACAAGCTGTGCTAATGTAGCGCATAGTATACCCACAACGACGTATCCCACTGGTATTAGCGGCACTCCCATGCATTAAACGGCCATCATGAATACTGGCATGATTGGGCTGAAGAATACAGGGGACTTCCTCATATGGAGATCTGTCTTCATTGACGATTTCAGTGATAAAAACATTCGTTTCTTCATCAACTGATTCGTATTCAGAAAACCCTTTCTGGCCAGAACGATGGGTCTTCGGCTTTACAAACATACATCCATTTTCTTCGGTAGAAGGATCGATTGCCAACCAAACGGTTACCACCTCCATCGGATCGATCATTCCATTCCAATAATAGGAATCTTCGTGCCAAGGCACTTTCTTACCATCTGTCCCTGGCTTGCAAATAAAGTGACTGGAAAGCAACGCGATATCCGGCCCGATAATTGGTTCAATCAAATCAAGAATTTCATCTGCAAAAAGCCATTCGAACAATGCTGGATCCGTAAAATGAGGGACATCCATTGCCTCTGGACGGCTACCTTCAGGCAGGTCCGCCAACTTTTTTTCAAAATGAGCTTTCAGCTTTTCAAATTTATCGTCCGGCAAGATCTTCTCTGGACAGATCAAAAAACCTTCATCCATATAGCGATCAACTTGTTCCTGATTCAAACGATGGTGGGGCTTTATTTCGTATTTTGCGAGTGTTGTCATGGGAGTAAAAAGGGATAATTTTAAAAGAGAGATTTAAAATAAGATGATTTGATCAAAGTTATCAATAAAACTCAGCTTAATTCAGCTTTTTCCCGTCAAAGATAACTCCTGATGCATTTTAATGCCCCAACTTACCTTTCTTAATCCTAGCTGCCATAAACTCATCATGCGATCTCGTTGGATCAGCATAATTCTGAGGTTGATGGGCAAGATCTCTCCCTCTCGCCAAATACAACTGGTGATGCTCCCTATGGGCAGGAGTCAAGGAACAGGCGGAGCTCATATAGCGCATGGTATAGCCACATCGCCGTAGATCACTCGTATTGGCAGCACTCCCATGCATCAATCGCCCATCGTGAACACTGGCGTGATTGGGCTGAAGAATGCAGGGGAGTTCTTCGAATGGTTCTCTATCTGGATTAACGATTTCCGTCTCAAAAACATTTTTTGTTCCATCCACGGACTCATAATTTGAAAAACCTTTCTGGCCCAATCGATGTGTCCTTGGTTTCACATGCATACACCCGTTTGCCAAAACCGACGGATCTATCGCCAACCAAACCGTAACGACCTCCATTGGTTCTAACATACCTTTCCAATAAAAAGAATCTTCATGCCACGGAACCTTCCGTCCGTCTCCTTTTGGTTTACAAATAAAATGACTGGAAAACAGTGAAATATCCGGACCAAGGATGGGCTCGACCAAATCAAGTACCTCATCTGCAAAAAGCCACTCAAACAAGGTAGGATCCGTGAAATGAGGCACATCCATTGCCTCTGGGCGTGCGCCTTCAGGTAGATTAGCCAGTTTCTTTTCAAAATGGGCCTTCAGTCTCTCAAATTTCTCATCCGAAAAAATCTTCTCAGGGTAAACCAGATAACCCTCATCCATGTAGCGATCAACCTGATCTTGATTCAAACGATGGTGGGGTTTTATTTCGTATTTCGCAAGTGTTGTCATAGGAGTAAAAAGTATCTGTCGAAGGCTTTAAAACAACCCACCTGTCCGGAAAGCAACTCCTATAATGATAAAAAGAACAGAAACAATAGTCACTGGAACAATATGATAAGCCAGTGATTTTAAATTCCCCTCATGAAGATTGGGTATGATTCTCAAACGAGCATCCAATGCCAGCCCCATAGTCAGTAATAACAGCCCTATCTTAATCGTTATTAACTGGGTGATAACATTCTCACATAAAACCCACTGGCTCACATCTGGAACCAGTCGATAAGCCAGCCAAAAGCCACTCAACACCTGTATAATAAGAGCAGGGATCCCAATTCGTTCATAGCCCATCTCAAATTGGCGAATAACATCGACCGATCTTTCTCGCAGAGCTTTTGGAAGAATAGTGATTGCCAAAACCAAATGCCCTCCAGTCCAGACAGTCGCACTCACCACATGCAGCATTAATACATACTTATACAGCATTCCCTCTTCATAGCTCCCTCCCCACAAAAAGACCAATCCTTTCCCCTCGAAAAAAGAGCTGTTTTCATGAAAAAAAGAGCCCCTATTCAGGCAACAAACAATGCATTGAATTCCACAACACCCATAATTCTTTTCTTTATTTGAAAACTCTCTTTCATCGAAAACGTTGGACACTCTAACAACAATCCTGCACAGAACAGTCTTTCGAAGCAGTGGTCCCATCCGAAGTAGCTAACTCCGCTCCGCCACCCCATTTTCTTCCAGAAAAGCTCTTTACCTCTCTCTTCTCCGCAGGACTATGAACCAAGACTCTGAACGCATCACCAAAGCACAAGCAGGTGATCAATCAGCTTTTGGAGAGTTGGTGAAAGAGCACCATGCTTACGTCTTTCGTATCCTTTATGCCATTGTAAGAAATGAGGCCGACGCCAAAGAACTC
>JAESUN010000336.1 GCA_016763045.1 Opitutaceae bacterium
CATGATCCACATAAACAATCACACCTTTTGCTAATGTTTGCCAGCGACCCAAACCAACCGTTGTCCAGCCAATACCATCGCAATAAATGATGCAGCGTTGGGTTGGATAGAGCCAAATATAGTCCTTACCATCGATTTTTTCGGCACCCGCATACATGCAGGCTTCTAATTCGTTGGCGAAAGAAACTGTATCAATCCAGTCCAGTCGCAACGAGATACCGACAGGATTTGGCTGGTTAGTTAAAAGCGCCGCGCCGGCGCCATCAGACAACATCCAGCGCAAAAAATCTTTTTCAAAGGCCAATTCTGGATTTTGGGCCAATGAATCGAGTTTATGTTGGCGTTCAGCCTCAAAATTACGGGCATGCATCATTGCTGACGCTAATTCACTGGCCACCACGACACTTTTTGTACTTTCACCTGCTTTGATATTCAGATACGCATATTTAAGAGCTGTTACGCCGCATAAACATACGCCTGAGGTTGACACCACCTCGCAAGGTGGGTTGTTTAATTCACCGTGCACCATAGAGGCATGATTAGGCATCAGTTGATCGGGAATAGACGAAGAGGCAACTAAAGTATCAATGTCGTGCATTTCACTGTTATCAACAAATAAGGAACGTACAGCTTGTGCGGCTAACTCAGCATTTGTGTAGTTCTGCTTTCCAGTCTCAGGATCAATGGCATAATAACGTTGTTTGATGCCATTACTTCTAAGTATTACCGCACGGGCACGAGACTTAACCCCTCCAACCTTACCTAATATTTGCTCCATTTGATTATTGTTGACGACGGCATTGGGCAACGCAACGGATAAGTTGTTGATGTAAACGTGAGTTGTCATTTATTAATTACTCTCCTGAGGGCTCGGCATAATATTTTTTCTGCTCGACAATTTTATTTTTTGTAAATGGTGAAATGAGCTTTTTAATTAATGCACTGATAGGCACTACTGTCAGTATTAATATTAATAAAAAGGTAACATAAACAATCAATCCCAAAGCCCTACGTGTGCTTTGTTGAGGGCCAATCTTACGTAATATTTTTGACCAAATACTGAAACTATGATTAGCCATTTTTTCACTGGCAATTAATTTTTCATTAATTGTTACCGCGGATAAGCCCCTTAACATACTCTGCTCTATAGGCGTTTTATCCTTCTCTAGCCTTTCTTTTATGGCGATACCAAAACGTTTTGACTCGATAATATCTTGTTCTGCCACGCCTGCTGCCGGTACCCAGCGAAGTGGTTTTTTGTTGCCAGTTAACATCCACATTGGCGTGGCTAAAAAACTAAAAAATGCACCACAATCATCACTTAGCACGACATTATCGAGTAATTTTGCTTGTAGTTGTTGCAACTGAGCCTTGACCTTTTCTTGGGCCATCAACCACATGCCACGACAGCCTATTACTGTGACGACTGGGGTGTCAGCAAACAGCGATGTAGCTTGCTGGCTTTGTAAAAACGAAGCGATGGGCAAAGATGGTGACAAAAACCAAACCTGATAGGACAAAATGATCAGGTCATATTGCTCATGTTGGGTCTTGATGGGTTTCAAATCGATAGGTTGCATAACAACAGTTTCAGGAAAGATCCTAAAAAACTGTAAAAATGGCCAAGGAAAAGGAAAGGGTATGGCCGGTTCAACATGAATAACTTCGAATTCTATTTGCTCACTTTGGCTAATCGGGTGACTAATTGACTGCAATATTCGGGAAAGTTGACCAGTTTGAGAGTAATTAATAGCAAGTACTTTACGCATAAATAGGTGGCCAGATTGTCCTTTTACAAGTTAGTCGTTAGTATACCTGTTAACAAGTCTTTGTGAACCCTGAGACAATAGGCGTAGAGGAATTTATTGAATATAATCAGTTTGTGGGGATGTTCTCTGGGCACACTTTTATTTGCTCCTTTGGCACTGTCTGCACAGTTGACACTCGAGGTGCAAGGTCATAAAAATAAATCGGGACAACTGCAGATTGCCATATCCCGAGTCATTGATCAGTTGAGTGATGATTTACTCTGGGGTGACTTAGAATCAGTGCGCAAATTAACACTGAATATTGGCTCTGTTCAACGTCAGCAAAATATAGTGAAACTGACCATTGAAGACTTGCCCACTGGTTTAACTTGTATTCGCTTGTATTTAGATTTGAATAACAACCAATTACTCGAACGTTCTGCCATTGGTTTGCCACTGGAGCCTGTAGGGTTTAGCAATAACCTGTCCTTGTTTATGGGAGAGCCTAGCCCTGCAGATAGCTGTTTTGAGTTACACGATGCGGATAACGTGCACAGAGTTAACCTTAAACAACCTAAAAAACGTAAGCGAAAGTCTAAACTAGGTGCCGTTATAAATTAACGTCTAGTACTACAGGTAAATCCATAGTTGAAAGCGTTGTTATATTCCTAAGATCAGTCTGGAGTGGCAATATACTATGCTGTTCTTGCGTATTACCTAGTAGCAATGCATGACAAAAACGTTGTTGTTCGGTTTCTTGCCATATCAGTAATATCACTGCCGCTTCATTATTTGATTGAGTCTCTAGAGCGCTGAGCAATAAACTTTTTGTTAAAGCATCTTCATCGGCACCGATAAACAAATTACTGCCGTTAATGGAAAACTCTTTGGCAATATAAAAATTGGCTGCATTGCCTACAGTTGCCACAAAGTCTAACGGTCGTATAGCCACATTTTTTTGTAAATCTAGTAACATTTTCTGAATGAGTTCGATGGAAAAATACTGAGCGCAACTGATTAATGACAAGGACTTAAAGGTCTGTACTTGGTCTCCAAGCTCAGCGACGGCACCTAATGCGCAAAGAGTGAAATTATCTAAACGCCTTACGGCTAGCCCATATTTTTGTTTGACTTGCTGACGGAAACTTTTGTTGTCAAGGGTTCGCTCGTGACTAAAACTGGCATATTTAAATAAGGTCATTCGCATAACTAAACTGTCTCCAAAACAAGTGCCGCATTGTTACCGCCAAATCCACTATGATTGACCAAAACATGTTCAAAGCTGCTAATGGCACGACTTGCTGGTGCAAAAGGTAACATGACGTCTTGTGGATGCTGTGAAACGTAATCAGGCACAGGAATATTTGGCATATCCAACAAGTAATCCATTAATGCTAATTCTATTACGCCGCAAGCGCCTAAGGTATGTCCAATAAAGGGTTTTAGCGCCATGATTGCCGGGCAAGTGCTAAAACACCTCTGAATTGCATTGAACTCGGCAAGGTCGTTGTTATATGTGGCTGTGCCATGTACTTTAATCAGGTCGATATTATTAGCGCTTAACCCTGATTTACTAATTGCTTTGCCCAGCACCGTGTTTATATGGCTGCCATCTTCAACAGTCATCGTTAGGCTTGATGTATCACACGCCGAATCGCCCTCCATTAAACGATAACAGGCCTTTTTTCTAGGCGGGGTTCTAGTGAGCAGCAGGGCACCTATGCCTTCACCTAATATCAGCCCTTGGCGATTTTGATGGAATGCTAATTACTGTTCTGAACTGAGCAAATCTAAAGATTGAAACCCTGCAGTCGTGAGTTGATTATAAAATTCACAACCAATCACAATCACCTGCTCTATAGCCGTTTTTTCTAACAGTTTTTTCCCGTATAACACGGCATTAAGGCTGGCGGTACAGGCTGTATTGATCACTAAATGAAAGGGATGAAGTCTAAATTTCGTCTGCAAAAATTGACTTAGTCGGTCAA
>JAESUN010000337.1 GCA_016763045.1 Opitutaceae bacterium
GACCCCCAGCAATGGTAGAAGGAATGGTCATGTAGGTAATGACTTCCTGAGCGTTTCTACCGGCCAGTCGTGCTAAAAAGCCGCCGATGGTTTGAATTCCGTCCTGTGAATTTCCGGCTAAGCGGATGACGAGGTCATTGATTATTTCTTCGGGTTTTTGCGAGGGTGATCGCGGAACCATATGCTTGGGGGTATGAACGGGGCCGTGGGGTGACTAAAGAATGTACTTATCAAATAGGATATGGTGTTTATCTCAAGTGTATTTGGAGGAATTAAGCAATTTTGTGAAAAAAACGAAAGAGGATTGAATTCACGGTGCTTTATGAGAGTTTCCATGTTGAGTCCTCCGTCTTTACCTTTTCAATAGCGAGAATCACCATGCCAGAAAATGCTCATTCTAAATCCAATAAAACCGAAAAGGTAGATAGACTGGACTGGCTCGATGACTCTCCGGAAACTCGGAATGCATTCCGCTCTGTCGTTGATGGGCATGCCATCATCCTTGTGACGAATGCTTCAGGAGTTATTATCCACGTAAACGAACGTTTTTGTGATATCTCAAAATACTCTCGAGAAGAGGTTGAGGGGAATACGACCCAAATTGTGAATTCGGGATTTCATGAGGAGGCTTTTTTTAAGAATCTCTGGTCAACGATTTTAAGTGGAAAGATCTGGCAAGGAGAGATCTGTAACCAGGCAAAGGACGGATCTACGTTTTGGGTTGATACGACGATTTTTCCAGAGATGAATAGCGCTGGAGAAATTGTTAGGTATTTTGCGATTTTGACGGAGATCACTCAATTGAAATTGGTCGAAGACAAACTGTGGAAGATGACTGGTTCTTTAGAGGAGAAAGTAGCTGAGAGGACACTTGAATTAACCAAAACAAGGGACGAGATACGGAGCCTTAATGTTGAGTTGGAAAATCGGGTGGCCGAACGTTCTGCGGAAGCGATTGCCAAGAGCGAACAGTTTCAGCTGATTTTTGAACATGCCCCGATGGGGATCAGTTGGGTAGAGTTTGGAGAATCGAATATTTACCATCTAAATGAACGGTTTTGTAAAATCGTTGGAGTAACCCGAAAGGAAGGTGAGGATTTTGAGAATATCATCAAAATGACACATCCGGAAGATAGGGATAAGCAGATCCTCTTGATGGAAGAACTTTACAAAGGATCGATGGACAGCCTGTCGGTGGAGAAGCGTTATATTCATCGAAGTGGCCGAGTTGTGTGGGCGCATCTGACGGTTGCGGTTTTGCGTGATGCGAAGGGTAAAGTGACACAGCAGTTTGCTATTTTAAATGACACTACGAAGCGGCGTGAGGTGGAAATAAAGCTTCGTGAGAGTGAGCAACGTTTTAGAGGCTATGTAGAGAGTGCTAGTGAGATTCTTTTCACTCTTTCTGCTCAGGGGATTCTACAATATGTTTCTCCTGCATGGTCAGAAAAGCTGGGGCATGATCCTATTGATGTCATCGGAAAATTTTATACGGATTTCTTGCATCCAGAGGATAGGGAGAAATGTAAAAGTTTTTTCAATTCGGTTATCGAACAGGGACAATCGCGTAAGAGTGTTGAATATAGGATGCGCCACAAGGATGGCTCTTTCAGGTGGCATGCTTCGAGTGGAGGAGTTGTCCTGGATGAAAAGGGGCAGTTTAGCTACTATGTTGGGGTTGGTCGGGATATTTCGTTGCGAAAAAAATCAGAAGAAGCTTTGCAAAGGGCTTTGCAGAAGAGAGAGGAGCTGGAGCGTATTGTCGACAGGTCTCCATCTATTGTGATTCTTTGGCGGGCAGAAGAAGGGTGGCCTGTTGAATATGTTTCTGATAATATTGCCAAAACTGGGTATACTGCTGAAGAGTTTCTCTCTGGAGAAATTTCTTTTAGAGAGGTGACTCATGCTGATGATTTCCAGAAGGTTTCTGAAGAAGTGGAAATATTTTCGGAAAGAGGAGTCGATGAGTATCTTCAGGAATATCGGATAATGACCAAAACAGGGGACGTTCTCTGGGTTGAAGATCGTACGATTGTTCGTAGGGATGAAAACGGGGTAGTGACACACCATCAGGGGATTATTACGGATGTTACCGTGAAGCATTTGGCGGAAGAGCGCGAAAAAGAGCGTAAGGAAGCAGATTTAAAAATGGCCAGCGATATACAGCGACATTTGTTGCCGACTGTTTACCCGGACAATGGAGAGCTTGAAGTTGATTCACTCTATATTCCTTCAAGTCTGCTAGGGGGAGATTATTATGATATTTTCCGCGTTGGCGAAAAACAATGGGGCGTTGTTATGGCGGATGTTTCGGGGAAAGGGGCTGCGGCAGCTTTGATCATGGCTGCTTGTCGGACGGCTTTGAGGATTAGGGCTGAGGGTGAGTCTTCTCCTGTGAAGGTGATGCAGGAAGTGAATCGAATTATTCAGGCGGATATGCCTGAGAATATGTTTATAACAATAACTTATGGAATTATCGATTTGAACGAGAGTGTTTTTCGTTGCTGTATTGCCGGGCATGAGCCTTTCGTTTTGTGCCGCTCTGGAGTAAGGTCTGAGGTAGAATATTTTGTTTCAACGGGGCTGGCACTAGGGTTGGATTCAGGGGAACTGTTTAATGAAATGCTTGAGGAAGAGACAATAGCACTGGGTAAGGGAGATTTGCTGGCTTTTTATACGGATGGTGTTACGGAGGCTCGAGGGATGGATGATGAAGAATTTGGGCGAGACCAGTTTGTGAATATCTTAACCTCCAACTTAACAGAGAAGGTCACTGTTATTACAGGAAAAGTAGAAGAAGCGATTCATCACCATGTGGGTAATCGAACCGGAAGTGATGATCGAACTCTCTTGATTATCAGAATGGTCTAGAGGTTTTTTTTACGTTATGTTTTTATCATTCACTTCTCCTCTTCCTGGGACGCGATATGTTCAAGGGGTTCTCTGTCTCCTTTTAACCCTGATTATACCGGCAGCTTTTGGAAAAAAGGTGATGGATCATAAGGTTTACGATATTTGGAATACTTTAACTGAGGAAAAAATATCTCCGGATGGTCGTTGGGTTCTTTGGTCCGAAGGACCTGATGAGAAGGATCGTAAACTTGTTGTGGTTCCGGTTGAGAAACGGAAGGGATATTCCATTGCTTCCGGTGTAGCAGGAAAATTTTCACCGGAATCTAATTTCGTTGTTTCGATGGCTGAGCCATCCAAAAGGGAACTGAAAAAATTCCGACTGAAGAAGAAGAAAGACAAGGCTGCTCAGGCTCCGATGAACAGTGCAGTTGTTTTAAACTTGAAGAATGGAGGTATCCGACGATTTGAACGAGTAAAGTCTTTTATCTTACCTGAGGATAAAGGTGAGTTCCTGGCGATTCTTCATGAGCCTGAAGAAGAAAAGGCATCAAAGAAAGGGATGGCTGATTTTGTCCTTAAAAAAGAAAAAAATGAAAGTGATTCGAAGAAGAGTTGTCGAATGACATTTATGAATATGACGAGTGGAGATGTCTCTACTTATGAACGCGTTCTTGATTTCGACTTTTCAAGGGATGGGGAGTGGCTTGTTTTTATTGTTATTCACTATAGTGGTGAGGATGTTTCTAAAAATGGGGTATATGCTTTAGAAACAAAGACAGGGAAGATCTTTTCTCTAATGAAGGGGGAAGGAGATTATTCGAAGATTGCTATTTCCCGACAGTCAGATCGTGTCGCATTTCTTTCCAATAGGGACGATTTGGATACAGATGAATCTTTCTATTCCTTATATCATTGGGGAGTGGGTGAACGATCGGCAAAGCTCTTGGCGAAGAAGAAGATAGAAGGTCTTCCGAAGGGGTGGCTGATCAGTCGGCATGGAGAGGTCTCTTTTTCCTGGAGTGGTCGTCGAGTCTTGTTTGGCACAGCGCCTCGAGTTGAGGAGTTAGACGAGAAAAGTGATGATGAGGATGTTCCTGGTGTCGATATATGGCATTGGAATGATCCATTGCTGCAGTCTGAGCAATTAGCTCAAATAGAAGAAGAGCGAAAAAGAAGTTATCAAGCCATTGCGGATGTTGAGATGCGGCGATCGGTACAACTTGCTCGATTGGACATGCCGGAAGTGAAGATTGGCTCTAGAGGAGACGCCAATGTGGCGGTTGCCAATTCGAATTATTCATATCGGAAAGAGCATTCGTGGAAGCATCCTGATTTGTTTGATGCCTTTCTCGTTTCAGTTGAAACGGGAAAAAGAACTTCCATTTTTCGTGGTCGTGAGACGAGGGCATCGCTCTCCCCTGAAGCAAAATATATTTTTTGGTGGGGAAGGGAAAAAGCTGCCTGGTATGTAAAATCTATTTCTGGTGGAGAAGCGATTGATATCAGCTCAAGTCTTCCGTATTCTGTTGTTAAAAAACCACATGATTGGCCGTATAAACCAGGATCCTATGGAGGTGCTCAGTGGATCAATGGGGATAAGGGGATGCTTCTCTATGATCGTCATGATATTTGGTTGATAGATCCGACTGGATCGGACCCTCCGAAGTGTATTACCGATGGATTTGGAAGAGAGAATGATCTGCGATTTCATTATGTGAGGCTTGATCCAGATGAAATAACGATTGATCCAGAGGCCCCAATGCTTTTGTCCGCGACGAATTATAAGACAAAAGCAAGTGGCTTTTATAGGGATAAGATCAAGGGGGAGAAATTACCCCAAAAGCTGAAAATGATGAATCGCTATTTCGGTAAACCTAAGAAAGCAAAAAAGAGTAAGAAGATCCTTTATACACGTGAGAGTTTTAGAGAGTTTCCTAATCTATGGGTGAGTACTGCGAGTTTTCGCAAAAAAACTCAAGTGAGTGACGTGAATCCTCAGCAAAAAGACTATGCCAGGGGTAGTGCTGAATTGGTCTCCTGGAGTGATTTTGAGGGAGAGACTCTGAATGGTCTCCTC
>JAESUN010000338.1 GCA_016763045.1 Opitutaceae bacterium
AGAACTGGCGGGAAATGCAACCATGCTTTACTATATGAGTGAGGAAGGTAATGAAGGAAAACAGGCTTTTCTTGAGAAACGAGAGCCCGATTTTAAACAATTCCCCTGGTTGCCTTAACTCATTGTGATGAGAGGGAGGATGCAAATTGGAGGTAGATGGACTGAAGCTTGTCTCTTGGGACGAAACGGCTCTTAAGAGTAAGTGAATGCACTGAATTCCATTTCTTTCTAGGGTATCCTTGAAGACCTTTTTTTTAGAGAATCACTTGTAGTGTTTTATAGAGTTGTCTTCCGAAGAGTCGTCCTCAAACTTTTGGCCTATGATTCAATCATTCAAGCCAATTACTCTGGTCTTTGCGATTCTCCTTCTCTTGGCGTTTCGAACGGGATATGGGTATCCTGAACTGCCAGCATTTAATAATCCTTCCAAAGATCAGCAGTTCCAAGGGAAGCTGATCTGGATGGACCTTGTTACGGACGATGTGGAAAAAGCCACTGCATTCTATTCTTCCCTTCTTGGATGGGAATCCGAAGTGCTCACTTGGCAAGACAAGACATACGCTCTCTTGAAAAAGGATGGAGTAGCTATTGCGGGTGTTCACTTTAGGCCTTCAGCTGAAGCTGCCCAAAATCACGGTATTTGGATTCCATACATATCTGTTGCTGATTTGGATGAGACCAAAAAACTCGCTAATGAAGAAGGTGGGCAACTTTTGCTTGATGGAACTCTGTTTAATAGAGGAAAGCAGGCAATCTACCGTGATGACCAAGGGACTTTCATCGGTTTTATGGAATCGATGACAGGTGACCCTGATGACGATGCCGCTGAGTTGAATGAATTTAATTGGCTGCAGCTTTGGACCTGGGATGTCGACAAAGCTTTAGGGTTTTACCAAAAAGTCATCGGCTATGAATCAGAGGCCGACGATACTCAGACGAAAATTTATGGCTATCATCTCATTTCCGAAGGTAATCTTCGTGCAAGTATCATGCAGCTCCCTGAGTCCTATAAAGGAGGCCCTAGTTGGCTTTCATTTGTAAGTGTTGAAAACATCTCCACTACAGTGAATAAAGTTAAAGAACTGGGAGGAGATCTTCTTGTCGAACCTCAGGAAGAATTACTTGGAGGAAGAATTGCCATCATTAGGGATGTCATGGGTGCTGCGATTGTCGTTATTGAACCGAAACCAAAGGAGGAAAAATAAGATGAAGCTTACAAAAAAATACCAATATTCGTTACTTATATTGTTCCTTTTTTCTTTGGGATTTCTAAGTTCTGGTTGTTCGTCATCTAGTGGCGGTTCATCAGTTCACGGTTCGGTTCATATGAGTACAGGGTATTATGATCCCTGGTATAATTACGGCTATGGCGGTGGCTACTATCATGGTGGTAGACCTCCAGTCGTCGTGGTTCCACCACCGCGGCCCCGTCCGCCTCGTCCGCCCCGTCCGACACCTTATAGGTAGTATAGGGTTATCCTATCCCGTTTTGCAAAGACACTGATTGATTTCAGTGTCTTTTTTTATGTTATATTGCCTTATGCAAATAGCTTCCTGATTCGGAAGTAACAAAAAAAGAGCACCTCACTATGAGGCGCTCTTTGTAAATGGAGTTGGCCTTTTTAGGCTTATCAGCTGACTGCTTTACGCACTGTTTCCAGTGTTCCTGCTGAACCAAGTTTCCCGTTTTTGTGGGCAATGAAGTCACCATATTCCTTCATGAATATTTTGCCAGGAGGACGGAAGTCGAATTGATCTGTATTGTCGCGGAAAAATTCGCGGTGAACACGAGTCCATACTAGACGACCATCGGTATCGATGTTGATTTTTGTGACACCTAGTTTGGCGGCTGGTAGGTATTCCTCTTCGTTCACTCCGCAAGCACTTGGATCAAGAGTTCCCCCTGCTTCATTGATACGGCGAACTTCTTCTTTGGGGACGGAAGAGCTACCATGCATGACGATTGGCATGCCTGGTGTTTTATTCATGATACTCTCGAGTACTTCAAAGTGAAGAGATTGAGCTCCCTGGAATTTGTAGGCCCCATGGCTGGTTCCAATGGCAGCAGCCAGTGAGTCACAGCCAGAACGTGCGATGAATTCAACGGCTTCTTCTGGGTTTGTGAGGCAGGCATTACCTTCGTCGACTTCGATATCTTCTTCTACGCCACCCAGCATGCCGAGCTCTGCTTCGACGCTGATACCCGCTGCGTGAGCTACATCGACCACACGCTTTGTGATCGCAATGTTTTCTTCAAAGGATTCATGGGATGCGTCGATCATTACCGAGCTGTAGAAACCGCTTTTAATACAATCATAGCAAGTTTCCTCGTCACCATGGTCCAGATGGACAGCAAAGATGGCTTCCGGGAACATTTCAGCTGAGGTCCGAATAATGGCCTCGAGCATCCGCTTGTCTGTGTATTTACGTGCACCCTTTGAAATCTGGATGATAAAAGGAGCTTGAGACTGCATACACCCTTGGAAGAGGCCGATGCTTTGCTCTGCGTTATTGATGTTGTAAGCACCGATGGCAAATTTACCATAAGCTACTTTGAACAATTGGTCAGTTGTGACGATCGTAGGTGATGACATCCTATCTTCACTGGGGTGCTATCTGTCAAGCCAAGGTGCCCATAAGGGCAGATTCAGGTGGGAATATTGACTAATGGAAGGTTTAAATATTTCTCTGAGGAGCCTCCGGAGCTTGGAGCGTCTATTTCTTATTGCTCATGAATAAGAGTGTCGCTGACATGTGTTTTGGTGGGGTGTCATTAAGATGCCCTCATTGAAGCGCGAAAGACTATTTCCATGGAAGAGCATATTAATCGAATTCGGACGGACGGCTGGACTGTTATTGAGGGGATTATCCCAGAGGAAAAAGTGGAAACATATAAGGCTGAATTTTACCGGGTGGCTCGGGAAAATGATATTGGTTCCAGTTTGTCGGGAGTGGTTTTCATCCCTTCAGTGATTAATTTTTATCAGAAGATAGCGGAGCATTTGGCTGATCCCCGCATCATGGAAGTGGTTGAAGCCCTTCTTGGAGAAAATTCGAAAGTCTCTTTTACTTCGGCGATTATCAATGAACCCGGGAATGAGCGTGGAGCGTGGCATGCGGATTGGCCTTTTAATGCCCGCAATGCAGGCTGTATCAGAGCTCCTTACCCGGATGGTATTTTTCATCTGACTGCTCTCTGGATGCTGTCGCCTTTTAGTGCGGAAAACGGAGGGACTTTGGTTGTTCCCAAAAGTCATTTCAAGTCGACTAATCCTACTTATTGGAGCGTCGAAGAAGCGTCAAAAGCGATTGAAGGCGAATTTAATGCCTCTGGTCCGGCAGGGGCTGTTTTACTCATCGATAGTCGTTTATGGCATGCCACTTCCACGAATCACTCTGATAAGCCCCGCGTCTCTTTTGTTAATCGATACGCTCCCTGGTGGTTAAATTTGAATATACTGAAGCCGGGTTCTTTGGAGCGTCGAATGATGGTTGATGAGCCGGGTAAGAAAGATAATCATGTTCCAGCCATCAAAAAAGAGGTTTACGATAATATTCCAGCAGTGGCGCAACCGTTGTTTCTCTTTAGCGGCAGTTCGAAGGACACCAATTCTTTGATTTTCAACAGAACCGTTATAACTGTTAGAATCTGAATCCCGCGCCATGGAGCCGGTATTATCCAAAACCATGATAAGTTCCAGTCCGCGATTAACACGATTTATAACCGTGCGGGTTCCCACCGTTAATTCGTCATTCCCTAAAACGGCCATAAAAGTTGTGTTAAAGGTCGCTTTAACATCCAGCTCAATATTTTCTTTATCAGCATCCCAGGTAATATTCAGGGCGCTAACATTCGCCCCCATATATCCATCGGGGAAATTTGCTCTAAAAAATTTTTGAGCGTCGGCTATTATTTTTGCATCTTCATCAAAAATGACACGCCCCGCCGCTAAACCTGCGGCATCTAGGGCTGTTGCTAATTTGGATTTGAGGACATAGGCACGTCCTAGATCAATAGATAGGCCAATGGCACCAAAAATTGGGATTGCTAACATTGCAATAATTAAGGCTGAAACACCGCGAGTATCGCCGATGAATTTAGCCATTATTCCCTGAAGGGGGTGGCAGATCGCAAAAGATCTCATAGGAATACCAATAAATTTCTAAAAGGAAATAGCATTGTATTTTACTATATGCGTGTAGTTCTTAAATTTGGTTAACCAAATAAGCGAAAATTTGTTAACTAAAGATATTACATTTTACTATGTGAAATAAATTTATAAAAAAGGTAATCAATCAATTTAAAAAAAAATATAAAAAAACAATCAGAAAAAAAAAGTAAAAAGGTACTAAAGTAATTTAAAATATCCTCTCCTTGTAAGTTTTACCAATTAAATTATTTA
>JAESUN010000339.1 GCA_016763045.1 Opitutaceae bacterium
CTACTCAGACGAGTAGAGGTATTGGACAGTGAGGCGCCCAAAGGGACAGGGTTACAAGGGAAGGGGAGACAAAGAAAGTGGTGTAAGGGGTTTTTCTTGATATTGATATGCGTTTAAACGCTCAACAGTCGTCCTCTAGCTGATAGAAGTTTCCTTATTATTCCGCCTTACGGGGGATATTCAGGCAAATGCTCCATCAATACTTGGGCCTTTTTCTGAAAACGGAGTAATGGATTTTGTGCCTGAAAAGGAGAGGGTGAGATCTTTTTTACCCACAAAAAAGGAGGTTTTTGGAGATAAATGTAAAAAAAGATTAAAGAAATTAATCTCCAACCCGATTCAAATGTTAAAAATGTATAAAACAGAGCTTTAAAACCACTTACCCTTTTCATCATGAACGCAAATATTTCTAACAATTCGAATTTTATGAACAACTCCGACCAAACCTTCTTTTGTGAAACCCCTGATTCCCAGATCAATTCAAGCTTTGTCCAGTCAGATCCTTTTATGGAGGCTCTCAATGAGCTTGATGAAGTGAGGGCTGAGATGATTGAGAGAGGAAAAGCTCTTCTGGCTGATCCGAACTACCCTTCTAGGGAAATCTGTGAGAAAATTGCGGGTTTAATCACTCCGTTTGGATCAGGAGAGGAAGCCTAAGAATTCTCAGAGAAGATCTATTTTCAGATAATCCCGCTTGGTTTATCAAACCAGCGGGATTGTTTTTTTGTACACAGGGATCTAAAAAATAGTATAGAGGCGTTTCGTTTTATCTTTTCAGGCAACTTTTTAGCTGCATGGTTACTCAGCAGTAGCTGTCACTCCTGGTTTCTATGCAATTGCAGCAGCTCATATATTCGCTATTGATCAATATAATATGGGATTGGAAAAGATTCTTGTGCTCGATGATGAGCTGGTCATTCGAAAGGCCTTAGAGGAAATTCTGAGACGACGACGTTATACTGTTGTTTCAGTCGGTTCATTGGCAGAGGCGAAGGAGTATCTTAAGCAAGATGAATTTGATCTACTCTTTTTGGATGTTCGATTGCCTGATGGAGATGGAACCGAGCTACTCAAAGAAGTCGTTAAGTCTCCCTCTGCACCTCTTGTTGTGATGATAACGGGATACGGTTCGGTCGAATCAGCCGTGACTTGCATGCAGGAAGGAGCTTTTGACTACATCATAAAACCTTTTTCGATGAGTCATATTGATGTGATGCTGCAAAAAGCAGAGTCGTTCAGTCAGTTGGTAAAGGTAAATCAATTTCTTAATCAGGCAAATGTTGGGCAAACGGAGTTGATTGGAAACTGCTCCTCTATGAACGCACTTCGTCAACTCATCGATAAGGTGGCGCCAACAGAGGCTTCTGTTTTGATCAGTGGTGAGAACGGAACGGGAAAAGAACTAGTGGCCAATGACTTGTTTAGATCGAGTTCGCGATCAAAGGCACCGTTCATTAGGGTCAACTGCGCAGCGATCTCTGAGTCATTGATCGAAAGTGAATTTTTTGGCCATGAAAAGGGTGCCTTTACGGGGGCGTTGCAGCGACGAGAAGGACGCTTTGAGTTGGCTCATAATGGAACGATCTTGCTCGATGAGATAAGTGAAATTTCACTTAAGCTGCAGGCTAAGCTTCTGCGTGTTTTACAGGAAAAAGAGTTTGAACGAGTGGGAGGGACGAAGACGATCAAGGTAAATGTGAGAGTCCTTGCGACAACGAATCGGGATCTTTTGCAATCAGTCGAACGAAATGAATTCCGTCAGGACCTCTATTACCGATTGAATGTTTTTCCTATCGAAGTGCCACCACTGAGAGACCGGAAGGAAGATATAGCAGTGCTCGTCAGAACTTTCCTCGATCGGTATTCTCGCAGTCATGGAGTAAAAATAAAGGGAATTGCGGAAGAAGCACTTGAGGCTTTGATGGCGCATGACTGGCCGGGTAATGTAAGAGAGCTTCAGAATACCATTGAAAGAGCTGTCATCTTGACGGAATCAGGCGGGGAGATGGGTGTTTCAGCACTTGGATTGGTCACTTCTTTAAGAAGTGTCCCTGTTTCAACTCCAGCTCAAGAGGAGCAGATAAATGCTAAACAAAATGAATCGTTGGTGGACTCTGCCGAAAAAACCCCTGCTGATCAGACTACTTTTGGGTTTTCCGATGAAACGTCTGCATCTCAAGATAAGTCTCCAGTATCATTAGAGGAGCTTGAGAAAAATCATATCCTAGCCGTTTTACAGAAAAATGGCTGGAACCGGACAAAGACGGCTGAAATCTTGGGAATAAGTATTCGAACCCTGAGAAACAAGATAAAGGTATACCGGGAAAAAGGGGAGTATATTCAGAACAACGATACAGTAAACTAGGGTAAGGTTGCGTCCCTGAGAAGCTTGCCGGGGTGACCCTGTGGGCAGGGTTTCGTTCTTCAAAGAACCAGTGTTCTGGTTCATCCAACAGCCTGGTAATGAGTAACCATTACCAGACTGCTTCGGATAATAGTCGAGTAGGGTTAAAAAGTCTCAACGAGTTCGTGTTTGATCGCGTAGCGGGTGAGCGCTGCAACGTTGTGCAAATTCAGCTTTCTCATGATATTGGTGCGGTGATTATCAACAGTTCGCACACTGATATTCAATGTTTTGGCGATCTCTCTAGTTGAGTAACTTCCAGCTACCAATTGAAGGATTTGCTTTTCACGATTGGAGAGGGCTGTAGCCGTTTGGCCAGTCTCAGGGTTTCGGATAAGTGTTCGCATGGCTGTTGCCATTTTAGGTCCGATAAAGGTTCCGCCAGCAGAAATGATTTCTAAGCCTTTCTTGAATTCTTGAAAGCCATCCATCTTGTCCACGTAACTTTGAGCGCCTGCAGAGAGTAATTCCCGGATATTTGTAGGGCTTCCTCTTCCAGAGAAGATAAGAACCTTTACCGAGGGAGCTGCGGCAGTGAGCTGTTTGAGGACTTCGATGCCGTTGAGGCTGGGGAGTCCAACGTCTAAGATGACGATATCCGGGTTGATTTTTAGGCAATGGGCCAGGCCTTCCTGTCCATCTCCAAACATTCCGATGATTTCATATCCATGAGTTGTTTCGATAAATTCCGAAAGCATCTCTCTTATCGCGGTTTGATCTTCAATTACTACAACTGTCTTCATATATACTGATGTTAAATTGTCTGATTGTTGATGTTAGTCAGTCTTCATAAACGGATGATGGAGGGACTACTTAACCGGGATAGGGGGTATTAAATGTAAAAAAAATGAGTATTTTTTTAAAATAGGCAGTTTTAAGGGGAATAAGCCTAAAGAATGGGCCTTACGAAGAAACCACTGGATAGAGGAGAGGGTCTTATCGAGGGTGAAAGCTACGCATCTTAGCTTTTTCTCCCGTAATTTTTTTGGGAGAGATGGATGTAGGTTAACTTAAGATGTAGCCAGAGGCTACAGAGCGGAAGTCC
>JAESUN010000340.1 GCA_016763045.1 Opitutaceae bacterium
GGCTCCAATGCGGATTGTTTGTTTATGCTTAATTGTGACTGAAGCGTTATGAACACGCTGGATGACTGCTTTCATCTTTATGAGAGAGAAGGAATGACCGTAGTTTAAGTGAAAAAAGAGTCAAAAGGTGGAAAATAGAGAGAAAAAGATTCTTTTTAGAATAAGAAAAGAAATAAGGAAAACTTAACAAAAAAGGCTATAGATTCTACTTAGGGAACCGATCTTGAGTATACTGAATGAGTGTTTTTACCACTTTATAGGATTTTAGGATTTGCATGAATAGTAGTGAACAGAAATTTCGCGTGATGATCGTTGAGGATTCGAAAAAAACCAGTGATCGATTGGTTGAGTGTTTCCGTGCGAATTGCCCGGAGATTAAGATCGTAGGTGTTGCGACTGATTACCCTCAAGGGCTTGAACTGTTTCGGAAAGAACGTCCTGATGCTGCGTTACTAGATATTCATATGCCTGAAGGAAATGGGATTTCCTTGTTGAAGCATATTAAAAAAGAGATGCCTGACTGCCTAGTAGTGATGCTGACGAATCTTGACTTTCCAGAATTCAGAAAAGAATGCGCCATTCATGGGGCCGAAGCTTTTTTTAAGAAAAGCCATGATTTTGATAAAATTCCAGGTTTTTTTAACGGGATGGCTTCTATGTATATGACTTACTAATCCCCTCTTAAGGGATTAATAAGTGCAGTGCGAAAAGAAGTAATGATCTTCTTGTTATTCTTCGAGTGAAAGGGCCTCGTTAACATCTGCTTCGTAGTCGACACCTTTCATGCCGAAACCGAAGAGTCGTAAAAACTCTTTTTTATATCCGGCCATATCAGATTTCTCGTAGAGTGTTTCTGTGCTGATGTCTGGCCATATCGCAGCGACAGCTGCTTGGACTTCTGGTTTCATTTCCAAGTTGTCGATGCGGACTCGACCGTCATCATCAAAATCTTGAGCGACTCCATTGGCTAGTTGGGTTCGAAAGAGTCGATCTATTTGCTCGATACAGCCTTCATGGGTGCCGTTTTCTTTCATCACCTTGTAGAGGATTGAAATATAGAGAGGGACGACAGGAATGGCAGAGCTTGATTGTGTTACAAGCGCTTTATTGACAGAGATAAAAGCGGAACCACGGGTAACTTTTAACAATGCATCAATGCGTTTTGCGGTGGTTCGAAGGTCTTGTTTTGCGCTTCCTATTGTTCCGTTTGTATAGATGGGCCAAGTGACTTCCGGTCCGATATAGTCGTATGCGACGGAGGTCGCTCCATCTGCGATGACGCCTGCATCGTCAAGTGTCTTGATCCATCTCTCCCAGTCTTCTCCACCCATCACTGCTACGGTGTCTGCTATTTCTTCGTCGGAGGCTGCTTCGATGGTGATCTCGCTGATGATATCTTTATCCGTATCAACTGTTTTACCTGTGAAAGATTGTCCGATCGGCTTGATGACGGATTTATGAACAGCACCTGTATCAGGGTGCACTCGGCGAGGTGAACCGAGGGAATAGATGATTAAGTCAACTTGGCCGAGGTCTTCTTTGATCTTAGCGATGACTGCTTGTTTTATTTCGTCAGAGAAGGCATCTCCGTTGAAATTAGCCGTATAAAGACCTTCTTCTTTCGCCTTTTTGTTGAAGGCGATGGTATTGTAGAACCCTGAGGTAGCGGTGCGGCCGTTATTGGGTTCTCTTTCGAAGAAAACACCGATGGTTGAGGCTTTTGATCCGAAAGCAGCCGTGATTCGAGTCGCCAAGCCATAACCCTGAGAGGCTCCGATAATTAGGACTTTTTTAGCACCATCGATGAGGCCTTTACTTTTAACATGGTCAATCTGCTCCTGGACGTGGGCAGCGCATCCTTCGGGATGTGATGTTATACAGACAAATCCCCGGATCTTTGGTTTGATTATCATATAAAGGGAATCTGGTTATTTGAGGGAAGTTGGTCGAGAAAAACTTTGAGGGTCTGATTTCTCCTTTTGTGAATGAAAGAAAACCTTACCCATTGCTCCGAGGATGAGAATGAGAGCGATGACGGACAGGATTTTCTTCTCTTGTCTGGTTAATGATAAAGGCATGTTTTCTCCCTGAAAGAGATTTGGCCTAAATTCGGTTTACGGGCAAGTGGATAGCGCCTGGATTTTTATTTATCTCTTTTTATCTCTGATTGCGGTATTGGTTTCTTCTCATAGAGTGGGAATATTCTATCGAGCTCATCCTCCTGTATTACATAAAATGTATATACGTATCCTTTATTTTCTTTTCATTCTTTTATCGCTCTCGGTTTTATCTGGTCGAGCCACCCTGGTAGAAACTGACTATGTCGCGGTTGAACTGATTTCGGAGTATGAAACGATTCGGGAGGGAGAAAGCTTTTGGGTAGCTCTTCGTCTTGAGATGAAAGAAGATTGGCATACTTACTGGAAAAACCCTGGGGATTCTGGATTGGCAACAACGGTAGAATGGGCTTTGCCAGAAGGTTTTTCGGCTGGATCCATCGTTTGGCCCACGCCGCAGAAAGTAGAGTTACCTCCCTTTATGACCTATGGTTATGAAGACGAAATCTTTTTGCTTGTTCGCATGACTGCCCCGGCTGTCCTTGATGAGGGCCGAGAGATAACTTTGAGGGCTCGTGTTGATTGGCTGGCGTGTAAGGAGTTTTGCATTCCAGGTGGGGCGGATTTGTCTTTGGTTCTACGTTCAAGCAATGAGGCCCGACTCATCGATTACCGATGGAAGGAAGACTTTGCGAAGGCTCGGTTGAGTCTTCCGATGGAAAATGTCGGTTGGCCAGTGGAAGTTTCCAGCGAAGGAGAGAGAATCTTTCTGGCGGTCGAATTACCTGAAGGGGCCACTTTTAGTGAAGAATCTATTTACTTTTTCGCAGAGGAGGAGGGGATTATCGAACCAGCGGCCTCTCAGGAAGTATCGTTAGTGGGGCAGCGATTACGAATTGGATTAACTCTTGCGGAAGATTTGGAAGAACCGGTTTCTTCTTTGAAAGGGATTCTCTATTCGTCTGGAGGTTTTGGAGAAAGGATACCACTGAATGCGGTTGTACTTTCTGCCTCGGTCGGAGAGGCCGTTTCCGGCAGTGAATCGGTTGGGGGAGAAATGGTCTCATCGATTGGGATTTTATCTGCCATTCTTTTTGCTTTAGTAGGTGGTTTGATTTTGAATTTAATGCCCTGCGTCTTCCCGGTTCTTTCCATTAAGATTCTCTCTTTTGTTCAGCAATCAGGGGAAGATCACTCGAAAGTCATCAAGCATGGAGTTGCCTTTACGTTTGGTATTTTGGTGAGCTTTTGGGTGTTGGCCGGGTTACTCATTTTTCTCAGATCGCAGGGGGAGGCCCTGGGGTGGGGCTATCAATTGCAGTCGCCCTTGTTTGTCATGGCGATTGGTGGATTACTCTTTGTTTTGGCTCTTAGTTTATTAGGTGTCTTTGAAGTGGGTGGTTCGTTGATCAGCCTTGCCGGGAAGACCAAGAGCGATGGTTATTCAGGGTCTTTTTTCACTGGGGTTCTGGCAAC
>JAESUN010000341.1 GCA_016763045.1 Opitutaceae bacterium
CCGGGTTTGGGATGCTCTTACGGGATTCTGATTATAAGGGAGATTTCTCCCTGGATAAGGTGATTGAACTGGCTGGCCAGGGCTTGGGGTCCGATAAAACAGGGGAGAGGCTGGAGTTTCTCAGTATGGTGAAGCAGGTGAGGGATCTGCAGAGTAGCGGTAGCTGAGAGCTGTCTGTCCGAGTGGGCGATGTCTTCGTCGCCCACTCGAGGGGAGAGAGATAATAAACTAAAGCCTTGACATAGGTAGGAAGAAATGAAGTTTTGAGCGTTTTCTCAGAAGATATGGCAAACACTAAATCTGCACTCAAAAACGACCGCAAGAGAGTGGTTCGTACAGTTCGTAACCGCTCAATGAAGACTCGCATCAAAACTTTGTTCAAAAAGTTTCAAGAGGATGTTTCGAGTGGTAATGCTGACGCAGCAAAATCGTCAGGAATTTCTTACATTTCAGCTGTAGACAAGGCTGTTAAAAAGAAGATCTTTCATGCGCATTGTTCAGATCGTGCGAAGTCACGCGTAAGCAAGCAAGGGTTGTCCGCTTAATATCCGAGCGTTTTTATCTTTCAAACCCCCATACATCCTTGTGATGATGGGGGTTTAATTTTTCTCGGTATTGGTCTTAAAATATACGAGAAGGGAGCAAGCAGCCTCTTGAATGGGCTTTGAGCTTTGCAATAATCCGTTTTTCCTATGTCGAATTCACAATCCTTCCTTTCGTTTCCTCCAAGGTTTTTGGGGTCAGCGCCACAGAAATTTCCGTTGATTGCCAATACGGAAGGGTACTTTGCGATCAATAAGCCGTCGGGGATGTCTTCTGCGATGGATAAGTGGGCGACTCGCACTCCTGATCTTTCGATGGCATTGCTACGTGAATTGGAGACCGAAAAACCTCAACTGCAGAGATTGGGGATAAAGATCGTTTCGCGGGTGAACCCGATTGATCCTGAGGTATCTGGGGTTTCACTTTTTGCAAAAAACAAAGAAGCGGAGGATTTTCTACGAAATACGATGGGTTCGCAGAAGATGACCTTTGTCTACGATTTGCTGGTCGAGCCGGATATAAAGGAAAAAGAGGTTGTTTGTGAATTGCCGATTGCCCGGCACGACACGGAGCCTCGGGCATTGATTTCGAATCAGACGGGACGAAAGGCGACGACTGCTTTCAAGCATCAAATAAGTTATGGGCGCTATCATTTATGGGAAGCGACGACGGATGTCTGTCGCCCGCACCAGATCCGCTTACATGCTGCGGAAAGTGGTCTGCGCGTTGTCGGAGAGAATATTTATGCTAATTCCCAGTCTATTTTCTTATCGGATCTAAAGCGGGGTTATCGCCGCGGTAAGGAGGAAGAGCAGGCTTTGTACAGTAGTATATGTATCCATCTAAGGGAGGTTTCGTTTGAAGATACGGAAGGTAAGCAGGTGAGTGTGAAGGCTGAGCTACCAAAGCGGTTCGCTGTTTTGCTAAAGAAGCTGGAGAAGTACAGTCGATAGACTGTCTTTTAGGCATGGTCGTGATTTTTTGACACAAAGCATTGGCAAGAGCAGTCTGTTTCTCCTAGGTCTATAGGAGTGAGTGAAACACCGAACAGATCTGAGAATCCTTACCAGATATTTCTGACTCAGAATTGGGATGCGGCATGGACGGAGGTTGTTTCGCCTTGGTTGGGTTTTAAGGGAGAATGGGGGAGAAGTTTTGTCGTCGTCCCAACTCGTGGGCAGGCAGAGGGATTAAAGACACGATCCGCTCTGGAAACGAAAGCGTTTCTGGGGGTCGAATTTCTTTCACCGGATTTGGTGAGACGTAAATGGGGGAGCTCTCAAAAGAGCAGTGAGCCTGAGGCGGCGGACAGGCGGGTCCTTGTATATGGTCTTCGCTTGATTTTAGAGAAGCGGCTGCGGTCCCTTCCCCAGGAGCATTTTCATACGGGGCTGATTCGCAGTCTATTGAGCTATCCCGAGCAGGTTATAGGCGATTGGGAGGCTCTTCTCGCAGCGGGGTTTGATGAGAAGTCCTTTCCTCTGGATTTGCTGAAGACGGTTTTTTCTGAGTTGAGAGAATGGTGTAAGTCTGTCGGAATCGCACCCGGAGTTGAAGTGGAACTCGCCGCTGGAACGGATCAATCGGGAGAGCCGGCGTTTGTTGCCGATAGGGTGCTTATCTATGGCTTTTCCGCGGAGAGTTGGGTGGATTTTTTTAATTTGGCGGCTTTGGCACGGCGTGCCAAGGAGGTTGTGGTCGTTTTGCCATACCCGGAGTTTGAGGGTAAGCCGTTGGGGGAGGCGTGGATTAACCTGTGGCAGGATTTGCTAGGAGTTGAAGCGGAGAGCCTCCTGGAAAATGAGGGAAGTGACTGGGGGAGGGTTGCTGGATTGTGGGTTTCTATCCATGAAGAAGGTGATTTCTCATCTGGGGTGGAGAACGTCCCTCTGCTGATTGGGCAGAATAAAAAGGTAGAGATGAGCTTGGTGGCCAATCAGGTCATCGATTGGTTGGCGGACGGCGCAGAGCGTATAGCGGTTGTCTTTCCTTCGGTCAGTGAAGGGAAGCGAGATCTATTGGCCCGTTTGCAGTTGGCTGAAATAGGATACACGGATTTGATGGGAGACCTAGGGTCGGTTCCGCTAGAGATGTCTCTGCTTCGGAATATTCTAAAGTATCATAAAAATGGGCACAAGCTAGAGGATCTCTGGGAGATTTGTTGTCAATTGCGGCCTTTTAACCAAATTTCATTATCACCTGGAGAATCTCGAAGGGTCGTCGAGATGGTCTTTGAGGAGTGCTTCACTCATTCGGTCGAGGATTGTTTGAACTTCATCAATAATGGAAAGAGTGTGGCTCTGAAAGAGCTGGCTCGGGTGGTTAACTTGATCGGGATTTGGCCGGCGATGCTTTCCTTAGCAGATGCTCTGGATCGATTTATTCTGGTGAAAGAGGCGTTATCGATTGAGGAAGGTAGTTTTTTCATCGGTGGCCTGGAGAGGCTTGCGGCAATTGATGAAGCGATTTACCCGCTGGGCCCCGTCATGGATCTGTTGATCGAAATGTTTCCAGAGGCGGTTCCTCCCGCAGCCCCTTCCGGAGGAAAGCAGATGTCTAGGGTTGTCGTGACGACTCGTCATCGGGCGGTTGCGAATAGTTGGTCTCATGTCCTTTTTATCGGAAGCAATGCCGAAGTATGGCCCATTCATAGGGAGGAAACTTTTTGGCTGCCTGACAGAGTGCGAAAGAATCTCAATGAGAACTGCTCTTATTCTCTAGGACTTTTTCTTTCCGAAGATACCGCCTTTTCGGAAAAGGCCGAGTATTTGGATATTTGCCGGAATACAAGTGACGGGATTGCGCTTTCGGCTTCTTTGCATGAACCGGGAGAGTCAGAACGACAGCTGTCTCCGAATCGGTGGATGGAGCAACTTCTGCTGGTTCGTGCGCGTAAAGAAGCTTCTTTAGGTCGGTTTGATTTAAGTGAATGGTCGATTGAAAGGGAATGGATTTCGAGAGCTGTTGCGGAAGATTTTTCAAAGGAGCAGAGTGATGCGTTAGGAGAGTGGGATCGGATCCGGCGCAGTCGCTTGGATCCGGAGA
>JAESUN010000342.1 GCA_016763045.1 Opitutaceae bacterium
CCTCTTCTTTGAAGACCATTTTTTCGGCCAGAAAATTTTTGATTTTTTCCTTAAACGCATTTTGTTCTAATTGGGTTTTGGTCAGAGCATCTTCTGTTTCTGAGAGTTTTGCTTTTTCTATCTGCTGTGCCTGTTTGTTTTGGGTAAAGTCTGCCAGCTCAGTATCGAGCTGTTTTCTATCCTGTGCGATGGATTCAACGCGTTGGTTGTTTTTTTGGAGCTGTGTATCGAGTTTCGATTTGTCCGAGTTGATTTTGACTTTTAGAGTTTCTAGTTCTTGTGTTTCGACCTTCAGCTTTTCCCTCTGCTCCTGAATGCTTGTAGAGAGATCTTCCCGTTCTATTTTAATTCGATTAACTTCTTGCTCCAGATTAGAGCGTTGTTCGGAGAGGGTGTTGGAGAATTGCTCCAGTTCCTTTTCCCGACTGCTGAGAGAAGAGAGAGTTTTGTTAAGAGTCGTCTCCCTTAGGGAAATGTCATTGGCCTGTTTTGTCAGTTCAGCTTCTTTGGCGACAACTTCCATCGCCTGGGCTTGGAGATTGTTCAGTTCTTTCCGTCCTTTTCGGGTTTCGTTCTCTCTGTTATCCAGATCTTTTTGCCATTCCTGCAGTTCTGCATAGGTTGTCTCAATGTCTGATTGTCGGGAGTTCAGTCTTTCGGTTTCGTCTGCAATTTCCTGTTCTCTCTGTTCGGTCTTTTGTGTCCGGCTCTCGATGAAAGCTTCTCTCTCTTTCAGAGAAGAACGTTGTTCTTGGAGAGATCGAGAGTCTGCGAGGTAAGTCGCTTGATCGCTTTCGAGCTTCTTTAAGTTCTCGGAATAAGCTTCTTCTTTGACTGTGAATTCTAAACGGACGGTTTCGAATTCTTGTAAAGTGTGTTCGAAGGTTGTTTTCTTTTCATCGATGAGAGAGGAGGTTTCGTTGAGTTGCTTCTTCTGTGAGATCAGCGTTTCGCTTTGTTGGGCATTATGCGACCGAGCCTGTTCAACCTGCTCTCGTTCTTCCTGGATTCTTTGTGATTTTGTCTGAAGAGATTCTTCTCGTTGTTCGATGTCGATGGTTGCGACTTTGATCTCTTCGGCCTCCTTGATCGATTCTCTGGAGGTTTCCTGGATATGTTGCTCCCATTCTTTCAGGCGGGCTTTTTCTGATTCGACATTGTTTTTGGAGAACTCCAGAGCTTTTTCGTTTTGCGCAAGTCCCTGGATTCGTATTTCGAAATTATCTATTTCATTCTTCCTGCTTTCGACTTCTTTTTCGAACTCATCCAAACGAACTTTTTCTTGTTCGAGCTGTTCATTTCTAGAGGAAAGATCGATGCGGGAATTTTCGAGGTCGGAACGTTCTCGAAGGAGATCTTTTTGCCGTTGCTCTAATTCGATCGATTGTTGCTGGAGCGAAGCTTCGGAAGTTTCGACTTGTTGTTGTCTCTCTTGCAGTGCATCCGATTGCCTTTGGCTCTCAGCTTTCAGATCATCAATTTCTGTTTTGAGAACTTGAAATTCGATTCTTTTTTGATCGAGGTCAGCAATTTCGTCTCGGAGGGAATTTGCCTTTTCCTTGAGTTCACTGACTTCTGAATGAGCTTGATGAGCTCTATCGATAATGGAGGTGTCGGAGGGAAGTTCACTTTCGGGAGAATTTTCCAGTAAGGTAACTGCGCGATCTGCAATGGCAGAAGGGGGAGTCTTTGAGGCGTCTATGATTTGAGTAATCCCTAGACGACGTGCTTTGATCGAAGTCGTCATGTTCAGATCCGTCGCGAGTAGAATGATCTGAAGATCCGGGGATTTATTCTTGAGAGAAGACGCCAGAGATAAACCAGAGTTTTGATCGATGGCGTGAGTGATGATCGCTAGATCGATAGTCTGGGTGTTCGCTTGATCGAGGGTTTCTTCTGAGGAAATAGAGGTCTGAACCTGGCAGCCCTGTTGAGTCAAGATACTCGAAAGAACATTGTTTGCCTGAGGGTCACTAGAGACGATGATGATTTGTTTGCTCACTGACGAAAAACGGAAGGTTGAAAAAGAGGGCTACAGGAAGTCCCTGAAGCATCTATAAGAGTACATACGAGTGTACTCGGCCTTATTGTTTCGTCATTGATGGAAAGAGAGGTGATTTACACTTCATTCACGCCTTTTTCAAAGAGACGTTTTTTTTCGCTGTTTTCTACCGGAGATTTCATTCTCCAGAGACCGGCAAGGATACTACCTATAATGGAGTGGACGACAGCTGAAATGGCGCATGGGACAGTCGCCAATGTTCCTGAAAAGTGTTTTTGAGCGAGGACAACTCCAAGCCCTGAGTTTTGCATCCCGACTTCGATGGCGACCGTGCGGCGAATGAGTTGCTCATAGCCCAGTGTTCGAGCCAGGAGATAACCGAGGCTGAAGCCTCCCGTATGAAGGAGAACCACTGCCAAGAGTAAGATTTTTCCAGACTCCAGAATGGCCACGGAATTCTGCCCGATAATACTTGCGCAGATCAGTACGATGGCGAGGACAGAGATGAGAGGTGAGATAGGGAGGATTTTAAGAACTTGTTTTTGGAAAAACTGTCGAAGCACAAGTCCTAGAATGATGGGCAATAAAACAACTTGGATCGTGCTGAGAAAAAGGCCCCAGGCATTGACATGGATAAGTGTGCCAACCAGAGCTTTGGTCAAAAGAGGAGTCATGACGATGGCTCCAAAAGTAGAGACCATTGTCATGAGGACAGAGAGTGCCACATTTGCTTTGGCGAGATAGGTGACGACATTGGAAGCGGTTCCACCGGGGCAGCAGGCAACAAGGATCAGGCCGATGGTGAATTCATCCGGGAGGTTTAGAATATGCGCAATACTCCATCCGAGGAAAGGCATGATGCAAAACTGTGCGGAGAATCCGATGGCGACAGCTTTGGGCATTTTGAGGACTTTGCGGAAGTCATCGATGGTAAGGGTCAGGCCCATGCCGAGCATGATGACAGCTAATCCCCATACAATAAGAGGGCCTCGAAACCAGGTGAAATAGGAGGGCTGATAGAGAGCGATGAATCCGGTTAGGAGGACCCAGACGGGAAACAAATTAGTGAGAATATTCAGAAAGCGAATCATGGGGAAATGAAGGGTAGACGAACAAGGGTGTACCCCAGCTTGGGCTGGAAGAGCCAGAAATATTTTTCAAGACCCTCGGGCCGCTTTCGAAGCTGAAGAAATCGCTCTGATTTTTTAACTATGGGTAGCAGAACTACCCGGAGTCTTTTATTAGTCTTTTGCCTGTAGGTTACTTCGCCAGAATTGAGGTGGCAGAGTCCCGATAGCCATCACCAGTAACTGGCTGCCCATAAAGGCGATCATCCACAGAAAGGCAGACTCCATGAATCCATATGAATGTAATCCGACTCCCAGCATGTTTGTTCCGAAAAAGGACCAGGTTGTAATGATGTTTCCGAAGATCGCCATGTTGACCAGGCCTCTTGCTTTAATGTAACCGCCCCAGCGTGCATGCAGAATGATCACATTCCACAGAACGATGAGGACTGCTCCATTTTCTTTGGGATCCCAGCCCCAGAAGCGACCCCATGATTGGTCGGCCCAGATACCACCGAGCACAGTTCCCACGAAACTGAAGAGGGTGGCAAAGCAAATGATCCCGTAAATCATCCGGGCAAGGGTAGCTGCCATTTTTTTATCCAATGTTTTGGTAAACACTCCTCGTCCGACATAGATGAGAGCTAAAAAACCGGCAAAGTAGGTGGCAGAGTAACCGAGAATGATAACGACGCCATGTTGGCCGTGGTGGCCCTGATCGGTACCCTCTCGGCTGCGACCGGCATGGTGGTGGTTGCTGTGGTGACCATCAGCGTGATGGTGAGTAACGAATGGTTGGTGCC
>JAESUN010000343.1 GCA_016763045.1 Opitutaceae bacterium
TGAAGAAGGCTGCCTGAATTTGAGGAAACAGGAGGTCATTGGGGCTGAGAAAAGGGGCTAATTCCATCCGTTTTTTAAGGGAGTGATGGCTTTGCCTTTTTTTTTATGTAAATTCTTTAAAAGCCACTTGCCTGCCATGGGGCGGATTGCTAAGGTGCGCCGTTTTTCACACCCTTATAACCTAATTCTCACATAAACATCTAATCGTCCAATGGTCTCACCAAACCAGGAATTCGCCTACAATAGTAAAATTGAAGGCGAAGTTATTGTTACCAAAGCAGATGCTGTCATTAACTGGATCCGTTCGTCGTCCATGTGGCCGATGCCGATGGGATTGGCCTGTAGTGCCATTGAATTGATGGCGACGGGGGCTGCGCGTTTTGATATCAGCCGCTTTGGGGCTGAGGTGATGCGTTTCTCTCCTCGACAGGCGGATGTGATGATCGTTGCGGGGACGGTTACTTATAAGATGGCTCCGGCGGTTCGTCGAATCTACGACCAGATGGCGGAGCCGAAGTGGGTGATAGCGATGGGGGCATGTGCCTCATCCGGTGGTATGTATCGTTCGTATGCGACGTTACAGGGGGTTGATCGAATTTTGCCAGTAGATGTTTACATTAGCGGTTGTCCTCCTAGGCCTGAGGCCTTGTTGGATGCCCTGTTGAAGTTGCAAGCGAAGATTAAAACCGAGAGTTCGGTTAAGAATCTACTGAAGGCCTGAGTCGATGACACAAAACGATATTTCTCTCTCCACCGTTGTAGAAAAATTCCCGGGAGTCACCGAACGCTCCAGCCTAGACTATAAGGCTTTCAATGTTCCGGCGAGCGAGCTTTTGGCCGCTTTGCAGTTTTTGCGGGATGAGCTGGGTTTCGACATGTTGGTCGATTTGAGCGGCATTGATTGGGACAAGGAAACCCCTCGTTTTTCCGTCGCCTATCATCTCTATGGAACAGACCGACATGAATATGTGCGGGTAGTGAGTGATTGCTCCGAGGAGAGTGAGGAACCGTCCATTCCGAGTGTGATGCATCTTTGGCCTGGGGCCAACTGGCATGAGCGTGAGGCTTTTGATATGTTTGGGATCCGTTTTGAAGGGCATGAGGATCTACGCCGTATCTTAATGTGGGATGGTTATCCCTATTATCCGCTGCGGAAGGATTTTCCGTTGGCAGGGATGGAAACAGATCTGTCCGATGCTGAAATTCAGGAAGAAACCGGGACGAAGGTGCAGGCAGCCCCTATGGCAGGTGGTCCTTTTGTCGCTCCGCAGGAATCCCATATGGGAGCCCGTGAGCCAAGAGCTCGGGATGAGAGTTGGAATGAAGGGAAGGAGAAACCGTCCGCGTAGGTTCAGGAGAACAACGGACAAGAGGATTTTATATTATGGCAAGCGACTTTGCATTTCCAGACATAGCCAGTAAGGCAGCGAAGGCTACAACAGATCTCGAGACAGAAAAGATGGAGATCAACATGGGGCCTTCTCATCCCAGCACACATGGAGTTCTTCAGTTGAAGCTGGAGCTTGATGGGGAGACGGTGACCAAATGCGACCCAGTGATTGGTTATCTCCATCGTGGTGATGAGAAAATCGCTGAGAACATGACTTATAATCAGTTTGTTCCCTATACGGATCGTCTCGATTATCTGGCGCCGTTGGCGAATAATGTCGCCTATGCGATGGCGGTAGAAAAGTTGGCCAATTTGACGGTTCCAGATCGCTGCGAATCTATTCGAGCACTGATTTGTGAGCTGGCCCGTATTTCATCTCATCTTTTGGGGATGGGAGTGTATGCGATGGATACCGGCGCGATGTCGGTCTTTCTCTATACGTTTGAGGAAAGAGAAAAGCTCTATAAACTTTTTGAGGAACTGACAGGGGCTCGTTTTACAACCAGCTATACCCGGATCGGTGGCTTGGCTCGTGATATGCCAGAGGGTTGGACAGATCGTGTGCTTCAGTTCTGTGAAGGCGTTTTACCCGTAGTGGATGAGACGGATAAGCTACTCACCCGTAACCGTATCTTTATCGACAGGACGGAGGGGATAGGCGTTATTTCGCAGGAAGATGCGATTGCCTATGGTCTGACTGGACCGAACTTGCGCGCGACCGGGGTGACGATGGATCTGCGTAAGGATGCTCCGTATCTGGGGTATGAGAAGTATGACTTTGAGGTGCCCGTCGGGACGAAGGGTGATTCGTATGATCGCTATTTGGTCCGTTTGGAAGAGATCCGCCAGAGCGTGCACCTCGTTCGCCAGATCATCGAGCAGATGCCAGGTGGGCTATGGTACGCGGATGAGGCCAAGAAAATCTTTGCACCGCAAAAGGATAAGGTTCTCACGAATATGGAGGAGCTGATCCAGAATTTCATGATAGTGACAGAGGGGCCTCAGATGCCGGCAGGAGAGGTGTATTTCGAAGCGGAAAACCCAAAGGGTTCTCTTGGCTTCTATATCGTCTCAAAGGGTGGCGGTATCCCGTATCGGATGAAGATTCGCTCACCTTCATTTTGTGCCTTGAGTATTTTGCCGAAGATGGCGCTGGGTTGCATGATTGCCGATTTGAGCCCGATCCTAGGAAGCCTTGATTTTGTAATGGGAGAGTGTGACCGCTAATTTATTTTGACTGAAATGAATCTGAAACCAGAGACTCTTGCGCTAATTGAAAAGACGGTTCCGCAGTATCCGGAAAAGCGGAGTGCTGTCATGCCTCTGCTGCACCATGTGCAGAAGGAGCGTGGCTATATCTCTAATGAAGCGATCGAGTGGATCGCCGAGAAGCTAGATATGCAGCCGATCAATGTCCTTTCGGTGGTGACTTTTTTCCCGTATTTCCGACAGGAAGACCAAAAAATAGGGAAAGTGCATGTGCGCGTTTGTCGGACGTTGAGCTGTGCGTTAATGGGGGCTTATAAAGTGGGGGATGAACTGGAGAAGAAGCTCGGCTGTAAAATGGGCCACTCAAAGGAGGATGGATCCGTGACGCTCGAGTATGCGGAATGTCTGGCTAGTTGCGGCAGTGGGCCGGTGGTCCTGGTCAATGATGATCTTTATGAAAATCTCAAAGCGGCGGAGCTGGATGGCTTGGTCGATGAGATCGAAACACGCGTGAGCAAAGAGGATAAAAAATAGGATTTTACGAATGGCAGCTCAGGAAAATCGCATTCTTCTCAAAAACGTAGATCAGCCGGGTTACACGGTTGATATCGATTGCTATACGAAACATGGCGGCTACGAGACTCTAAAAAAAGCTCTGGCGATGAAGCCGGATGAGATCCGTTTGGAGGTCAAGGCATCGGGGCTGAGAGGCCGTGGTGGTGCGGGTTTCCCTTGCGGAGTGAAATGGCACGACTTGGTGGATCGCAAGAGCGGGAATCCTATTTATCTCATCTGTAATTGTGATGAATCGGAGCCGGGCACGTTCAAGGATCGCCAGTTGGTGCATAAGGATCCTCATCAGTTGATCGAGGGGATGATCATTTCTGCCTACGCGAATGATGTGAGTCTGGCCTTCCTCTATATTCGTGAAGAGATGCCTAGAGGAGCTCAGATTTTGGAAGAGGCTATCGAGGAAGCACGGCAAAAGGGTTTTGTTGGTAATAATATAGCGGGATCCGATTTTTCCTGTGAGATCGTGGTTCACCGTGGTGGTGGTGCTTATATTTGTGGAGAGGAAACCGGTTTGATCGAATCGTTGGAGGGTAAGCGTGCTTATCCTAGAATAAAACCTCCGTTTTTCCCTGCGGCGAAGGGCCTCTATATGTGCCCGACGATCGTTAACAATGTCGAAACACTTTGTAATGTGGTACACATCATCGGAATGGGCAGCGCAGCTTATTCGAAGATTGGTCGCCCGAACAACACAGGCACGCGTATCTGGTGTGTGAGCGGTCTGGTGCAAAAACCGGGTTATTATGAGATCGAGTCGATGACCATGAAGGAGCTTCTTTATGATATTTGCGGTGGACCGTTGCCGGGTCGTAAGTTTAAGGCGGTTGTTCCTGGTGGTGGATCTATGAAGATCCTCGATGTGAACGAGACGTATAAGGATAGAGAGGGAAAGGAATTTTCCTTTGATGAGATCATGGTGGACTACGATGGTATCGCAGCAGCTGGTTCCATGTCCGGTTCATCCGGAATGATGGTGATGGATGATTCCGTCGATATCCCCGAGGCATTGGGCAATCTGATGGCCTTTTATGCGCATGAGAGTTGTGGGCAATGCACGCCTTGTCGTGAGGGTTCACTTTGGACGTAGAAGGTTCTTTCGCGGATGTGCTGTGGCAGAGCGCGGGAAGAGGACGTCGATCTTCTCCTCGACCTGGCAGGCAACATTGGAGGGCGCACAGTTTGTCCGATGGGATTTTCAACGACATGGCCGATTCAAAGTTATATCGGTAAGTTCCGCAGTGAGTTTGAGGAGAAGGCGAAGGCTGGCTACTCAAGTAAAAAAGGTTTCGATGAAAGGCTGATCGAAAAATGAGCGAAGAAACAAAAGATGACGGTCTGATCAGCATCTTTATTGATGATCAGGAAGTTCGGACCAAGCCCGGGACGAACATTATAGAAGTAGCGAAAAGCATCGGGGTGCAGATCCCGCACTATTGCTACCATGAGAAACTGAGCATATCCGGTAACTGCCGCATGTGCCTGGTTGAAATGGGACTTCCAGGTCGTGACCGCGCCACAGGTGAGGCGATGCTTAATCCTGATGGGACGCCAAAGATCATGTTTTTTCCCGGTCCTGCGATTGCTTGCGGGACCAATGCTTCGCCGAACATGCATATCCGGACCAAAACAAAAATGGTCACGGATGCCCGCGAAGGTGTTACCGAATTTCTTTTAGCGAACCATCCGCTTGATTGTCCTATTTGTGATCAGGCAGGAGAATGTACACTGCAGGAACAGTCCGCTGAACATGGTAAGGGCTACAGCCGTTTTATTGGGGAAAAGAATGTAAAACCCAAGCGCACGTCGCTCGGTCCACGGGTTACCCTGGATGATGAGCGCTGTGTTCTTTGTTCACGTTGCATCCGATTCTGCGAGGAAGTCGTGAAGGATGATGTTTTGGGTTTTGTGGATCGCGGTAGCTATTCGACTTTGACCTGTTATTCCGGGAAAAAGCTGGAGAATAATTATTCGTTGAATACAGTGGATCTTTGTCCTGTCGGGGCTCTGACCAGCACGGATTTCCGCTTTAAGATGCGGGTTTGGTTCTTGAAGACAACACAGGGCATCGATGCTGAAACCAGTGTGGGTTGCAATACTGAGGTCTGGAGCCGTGAAGGAAAAATTTACCGTATCACACCACGACAGAATGATGATGTGAACGATTGCTGGATGCCGGATAGTGGGCGCGCTCTTTATCAAGAGGTGGAAGCCGAAAATCGTCTCCAAACGAATTTTGTAGATGGGAAAGCGGCTTCAATCGATATAGCTTTGCGTGAGGCATCGGTTTTGTTGGCAGGAAATTCTGTCGCAATCGTTGGTTCTGGCCGAAGCAGCGTCGAAGAGCAGTATCTTCTCAAAGAGCTGGCATCGGCGATGGGAGAGGTGACTGTTTCGCTCGTGAGCCGAATCGGAGAGGGTGATGACCTACTGATTTCCAAGGATAGAAACCCAAATGTGCGAGGCGCTTTGGTGACAGGTTTGATTTCGGAACTACCGAAGACGGAATTGAGTGATCTGGCCAAGAGCATCGATGCAGGTTCTGTGAAGACAGTTCTCGTGGTGAATGAAGATTTGACGGAGGCCGGACTGACAACAGAGCAACTGGCAAAGGTAAAGCTGATCGTTCTGGGAACACATCAATCGGCGACGACGGATGCGGCGAATGTCGTTCTGGCTGGAATGTCTGTTTTTGAAAAGAGCGGGACATTTGTGAACCAGCAATTCCGTTTGCAGAAATTTGAAAAGGCAGTGCCTGGACCAAAAACGGCGATGGATGATCTGATTATTCTGGCGTCTCTTCTGGCAAATTTGACGAATGAGAAGGTGGTTTCGACAGTTGATTCGATTTGGGATGAGCTATCTTCGAAGAATGCCCTTTTAGAAGGCCTTTCATATAAATCTCTTCCAGCATCCGGTCAATTATTGGACGCTTCTTCTTATGAGGACTTACCTTTTGTTGAAGGTGAAACTCTCCACTATAAACCTGTTGCGCTTGCTTCGACCTAACGATTTCGAATGGATATCATAGCACTATTGATCGTTTTAGCAAAAGCCCTGGCGGTTGTTTCCGTCCTGATGTTTTTCTGTTCGTACACTGTTTTAGCAGAACGAAAAGTGGCCGCTTGGCTGCAGGGTCGGGTGGGGCCAAACAGAACGGCTCTTCCCATTATTTCAGTGATCCCTGTTATTGGGCCTTTCCTGACACGGTTGGGCGTTTTTCAGCCGGTGGCAGATGGTCTGAAATTTCTTTTTAAAGAAGATCCAGTCCCCGGGCATGTAAATAAGATCTACTATTTCCTCGGGCCTATCCTGGCACTCGTTCCGGCGATGGTTACAGTGGTCGTTGTTCCTTTTGGTCGTTTTGTCGATGCGGAGGGAGTGGTCAGTCCTTTGATTTTGGCTGATATCGATGTCGGTATTCTTTTCCTTTTTGCGATCTCTTCTCTGGGTGTATACGGAATCATCCTAGGAGGCTGGTCCTCTAATAGTAAGTATCCGTTTCTTGGAAGTATCCGGGCTTCTGCGCAGCTGATCTCCTATGAGCTTTCGATGGCTCTTTCGATTCTCCCTGTCTTTCTCTGGGTGAATGCTCCGGGGACAGAGGGTACGATGAGCTTGTTCCGGGTGGTTGAATCACAATCGGATGTTTGGTTTGTTCTCTGGCAGCCACTTTCTGCATTCATCTTTTTGATCGCGCTTTTTGCCGAGACCAATCGCTTGCCTTTTGATATGCCGGAATCCGAGACGGATCTGGTGGGAGGGTTTCATACGGAATACGGTGGTTTTAAATTCGGACTCTTTTTGTCGCAGAGTATGCACATATGATCATCGGTTCTGCAGTGGTCGTCCTCTTGTTCTTTGGGGGATGGAATCCACTTCCTTGGGTCAGTTTGGCGGATGTTGCCGGTTGGGTTGGAGCCGACTTCCATCTAGGAATCATTGGGGCGATTTTATCCACATTGATTTTCTTTGGAAAACTTTTCCTCCTCGTTTTCCTCTGCATCTGGGTCCGTTGGACAGTTCCCCGTTTCCGTTATGACCAGGTAATGCACATTGGGTGGAAGGTTATGCTTCCTCTTTCGATCGCGAACCTGGTTTTCTATGCTTTGCTCATCGCTTATCTGGATACACACTGATAATGAATCCTCACTTCTCTTTTCATTTTTATTCTGACCATGGCTAAAGTTCTCGAAAGAAAACCGCTTACCTTTGCTGAGCGCACCTATCTTCCGCAGATCCTCAGTGGTCTGAAGACGACGTTTGGGCATCTTCTGAAGAGGAAGGTGACTCTGCAGTATCCTGAAGAGCGACCAGCCATTTCGGATAATTATCGGGGGATTCCTACCTTGGTCAAAGATCCTGAAGGCCGGGAAAAGTGTGTCTCTTGTCAGCTCTGTGAGTTTGTTTGTCCGCCTAAAGCGATTCGGATCATCCCGGGTGAGATTGCGGAAGATTCTGCGACTGCTCATGTTGAAAAGGCTCCACAGGAATTCGAAATTGATATGCTTCGCTGTATTTACTGCAGCCTTTGTCAGGAAGTTTGTCCGGAGGAAGCTATCTTTCTACAGGATATTTATTCGTTCTCTGGCTATACGCGGGAGGAAATGGTCTTTAATAAACAGAAACTTTACGAAATCGGAGGAACACTACCGGATCGGCATTTCAAATGGGAAAAGAAACGTTTGGCTGCCGAAAAGGGGAATGGGCATTGAGCTTGTGTTATAACTTATTGATTCACCAATGATTGATTTTTTCTTTTACCTTTTTGCTTTTCTGACCCTTGGGGGTGCTTTGTTGGTGGTGGTAAACCGCAATGCGGTTAATGCCGCAATGTTTCTGATCGTCGCTTTTTTAGGAATGGCAGCTCTCTCCGTTTTGCTGGAAGCCTATTTTCTGGCAGTGTTGCAGGTGCTGGTTTACGCGGGAGCCGTCATTGTCCTGTTTCTCTTTATCGTCATGTTGCTGGATACACAGGGAGGAGAACGCAAGCCTTTCAAGATGTTGAGAGGCATGGCTTCTAGCTTTGCTTTTCTGCTTCTCGTTATGAGCGTCTTTACCATTTCCGGGGCAGGCAATCTCACTGAAGCTGACAGTGCTTCAGTGGTGGCAACGGGTAGTTCACTGAAGGCCTTCGGTTATCAGTTGTTTACGACATACTTGCTGCCTTTGCAGGTAATAGGATTCCTCCTTCTAGTGGCGATGATAGGTGTCATTGTGCTGAGTCAGGGAGCGAGAAAGGACGATAAATCTTAACTCACAGCGAACGATGACAGTAGGTCTTGAACATTTTTTCATAGTTAGCGGATTGCTCTTCGCA
>JAESUN010000344.1 GCA_016763045.1 Opitutaceae bacterium
GCTTTTACTTTATTAGTTTTGTTGTCGCTCATGTAGTCATCCCTTCACATTGAGTGTACAAAGAGTGATAAGCCAATTTATGGGAATGGCAGGAAGCTATTTTAGAATAATTTCCGTAATCCATCACTATCGCGCACTAAGTCGTTGATTTTGTGGAGCCTAATCTTTAAATAACATCCCCCCAGTCTTTTTCATTGGTTCATAAAAAGTCAACGTGCCACGATGGGTCACGCCCAATGCTTCTGAAATCAGTGGACGAGCTTTTTTCAGGGAATGTACTTCCGCCCAATATTTTTTTCTATCACTACTCCTGACTATAGGATCGAATAAATAAACAGTTTTATCGACATACACTTCCTTAGCACTAAGCCTAAGAAATTTAACAACTCGACTATCTTCTGTAAAAATAAAGGTTGTATATGGCTCACCACCACCCATTCTGGGAAAATAAAAAACATCTTTCCAATAGTCATACGTATAACCTTTTTTGGATAAATAGGAATTAGTAATCCTTCCCTCATCAAAACTGCTCTCTTGCCTTATAAATATGTCTACATGATCCCACTTGAAATCAGTTAATTCAGCTAATTCAAACTCTGTTCTATCACCCATCAATGCTTCACCCATTCTAGAAAGAAACTCCTTCTCTTCCTGTTTAGGAATGGAATACGCTTGAAGATAGTACAAACTTGATAACGCTATAAGCACTAGCATAAGACATATTTTTATTTTGTTTTTCATTTCATTTCCTAATACTTAAAATCTGTATTTAGGCTCTCCTAATTCTTTGAAGTCATAAATCCTGTGATCATAGGAAACAGGAATGCCATCAAAATTCCCCAAAAAGTTTCTAAACGTCGCTTTCCACCAAGATATGATTTCGATTGTTCTTGTGCAATTTGTTCTACCATATGAAATATCTATATGTTTGCTCTCTTCGATGTAATTTCCATACACTAAATACGGGCTTCCCGTTTTAAAAAAGTAACAGGACACTCCTTTGTTGCAAAGGTTAGTTGGTTTTCTCCTTTACCTTTCCACATACGATCTAATGAAAACTTTATATAGTTTTGTTCATCTTCTGAAAAACACCCAGCCATTTTTCCAGAAAATATAATGCTATGTTTTTCTATTGAGGTAGCAACTGGGGTTCGAGACATACATGCATACGCATATGTTGGAAAGACTAACCCCAAGATAAATACTAATAAGAATTTTTGTATGTGATCAGTCATTTCTATTAACTACTCTTCGCAATCGGTGTTTATGGATGGCATGAATTCATTATCCAAATATCATATCCACCAAAATCAGGGAAGATTTTCTCATCAGTGTAGAAACGAACAAACTCATTCATGTCATTTTCAAGATTTACATTGTTTCTTTCATAATAAAATTGGCTGGCAGTATTTGGAAAAATGAACGTATAGGGAGCTTCTTTACTGTTGTAACGGGTTGGAGAAAAATCCTTCTTTAATGCTATGGGCTCGAAACTGAAGCCACTCTTTAGATCCTCCATGAGTGCATTAAGCTTAAATTGCCCTGCATGGGTATTAAGGCTGCACCTTACAACACCGTTTGAGCATGTATCTGCTAGCCTCATTGTACTTACTTTTTTACCCGTTGTTTTATCAAGAGCGGTTATATGAAAAAATATTGATCGAAAGGCACCGCCCTTCTCCCCTTCTTTTGGTCGTTTAACCTCCATTACAAAAGCAATATTATCTGCCTTTTTGTGAGGAATATTGTTTGGAGATTTATAGGAAGGATGAGGTTTATATATAGCGTCATAAATGCTACATGTTTTTGTGTTAGCCTGTACTCCATACGAGGTTAAGGTGACCCAACCCAAGAAAATAAGGATAAAATATTTTTTCATTCCCTTACTTTATATAAGTATAGGAAAAATTCCATTAAAGAGTGATAAGTCAGATTATAGTAAATGGCGTGCGTTTTACACTCTGTAGCCTAGCTATATTTTTCTAACGACTGTCGTTAAAATTTTACTTCGACTGTCGCCCCTGAAATGTTGTTACAAAAAAGCCTTCTCCACGATTTTATCCTATAGAATGGCGTATATATATTGGAAATTCCTTCGTATATATTGACTATTTTACCTTCGTATATTCTTTTCTCTACGTAGTTTGGTGTATGCCAACAATAGCGATGTTTACCGCCAAAACTACTCGTTACTGCTAGATTATTATTTTTCTGTATTTTTACAGAGCCATAACCATCAGGGTTAGTAAATATAATCGTCACCGTGGGAGATGAGTTGATTGACTGTGTCTTTAGATCACTGTCATTGTTGACAGTTTGGCTCTTAATTAAGACCTTATTTCCATTATTCACCCAATAGTAAATACCATCTGTTTTAGAAATTTCGAGTGCATTTGATTTTATAAACTCTTCTGCTTCTGCAGGCGCCATATTTTCCCTTATAAAAGCGCTATCACTCTCTTTAAGTGAAAAAGCCACAGGGTTTCCAACAATATGATGATCCCATGTTGCCTTCATATATTGGTCGAATCCTATTCCAGCCAATATAATGACGATTAAAATCCCTGCCCCAAATTTTTTCTTTTTATTCATTTTCCTACTTTATATAATTATAGAGAAAATTACATTAAAGAGTGATAAACCCTGATTCCACGATCAATGCCCCATTCGCCTATATTTTCATCTTGATGTGTTCGCCTCATCCATTGAAAAAATAATATCCATTTATATTTACCGAGTTATAATTTTTTATCTAATTTATAACTCCACAATTTTGAATGGTGTACTCTACTTTATCGTCTGTTTTCAGTGTTATTTCATCTCCGTCGATATAATTTAGAGTATAGTCAATCCTCACGTGCCCAGCATAAATTCCGAACCTTCGACTCCATTTGCTTGAATCCCCGTTGTACCAATGCTCCATTACTTCAACTGAGCAAGAATTAGGGTTTTTTTCTAGAAACTCATCAATGTTCTCATAAGGTATTTTTTTGTAAGATACGTAACTATCCCCAACTCTGACAGATCGTGTTGGTCGAGCATTTAAACGCTTTATTGCAATCCTACATTTTTCTTCATCCGTCAAAGGACGCCCCAACTCAACACACACACCGTTATACTGCCGGTGCATATTCCAAGCCGTTCTTCCAACTAACCCGACCATGCAAATTACTGCTAACACAATGATAAATTTTTCCTTCACAGCCATTATTCGTCCCATACTTTAACTTTTAAATTTTTTATCTAATCAGGAAAAGCCATTGCTCCTGCGAGAATTGGAGAAAGAAGAGCTGTTATCCCCGATTCTATCCACTAAATCTGTGGATAAAGTGGATTTTAACAATAATCATTAATGCTAAATTGGCTTCACTCATAACTAATCATCCTTGTTTTAATATGTAACTGATTTACGCATCAACAAACCCAACATAGATAACGTTGCACAAAAGCTATTTATAATAGGTAATAAAATTAACACCACGACCATCCCCAATATGCTTTTTGTGAAATCGTAATACCCAGCAAAAAAATCAAATACAAAAGGGAATATGACACACCACAGACCCACAGAAATCAATAATTTCACAGCTCTGTTTATCAGTTTTTCTTGCTCTAATTTTGCGATCATAACAGGATCAGGTTCAATTTGAGGGGTTGCGCGCTTATAATGGAAGGTAACAAGTAAAATAATTGGAATAACAAGAATATCTCTATATAAATATATGCTATCTCGTCCAAAACTACTGAATTGTATCTCTTGGTTATGGGTATGCTCTAAGAATAATTGAACGAAAAGATATGCAGATATCACCATACTTAAAATAAATACGTCGCGTACAATTTGATATGTTGTGTAACTGAATGTAAGACTGTTGGTATCCCAATCGTATCTTTTCGTTCTATCATGAGAGAAGCAATTTTTCCAAAATAATGGAATATTGTGCATATCTTCTGTATTTTGAAGTTTAAATATATTTTTCATTTTCTCACTCTATGTGTA
>JAESUN010000345.1 GCA_016763045.1 Opitutaceae bacterium
ATGACACTTTCTCGAGCGTAACTTCGGATGGGCCTCTCTCGGATTGTTCTTCTTAGCAATCCTCGGAGTGATAGCTCTCAAATTACTTTAAGCACCGGCCATCCATTTCTAGGTAATCTGCCAACGATAAGGATAATGAGAAAGCATCCGAACACCTTCATTCGTGACCTGTACAACATCTTCGATTCGACAGCCTCCCAATCCAGGATAATACAGACCCGGCTCAACCGTAACCACAGCCCCTTTGCGTAATCGTCCCCCTTTTACAGATAATCGGGGAGCTTCATGGACTGCCAATCCTAACCCATGCCCTGTCCCATGAAAAAAGCCGATGGCCCCACCTTCACCACGTTGCGTCTGATAGCCCTCGGACGTAAAATGATCGACCACCCGAGAATGAACCGTCTGCCCTGAAATACCTGCTTTGATAGTTTGTATCGCTATCTTCTGAGCAGCCCTAACCGTTCTGACCAGCTTTGTCTGGGCCTCCGAAGCTTTCCCTTTGAGAAAAGTTCGTGTCATATCTCCAAAATACCCCGTTTGAGTGACCCGAGGAAAAATATCGACGATAATCAACTGGTTCGCAAACAACGGCCCACTCCCACGGCAATGAGGGTCACAGGCTTGATCTCCACCTGCAACAATCGTATCAGCTGAAATAGCACCTGCTTTCAAACAAGCGACTTCGATCTTCTGCTGTACTCGTTGAGAGGTAAGAACTCTGCCTCCATGGTAAAGCTTCCCCCTTTTTACTTTCGCACTACTTAGAAGCTCTTCAGCCACCTTAAAGCCCAAAGCACTGCATCGGTTTCCATGTATAATAAAACGAGCTTCTTCCTCAGTCTTAACCTCACGTTCCGGAAAAAAATGACCCTCTACGGGGTTCACTTTCAAACCAAGTTCAAGCAACTCAAACGCAACTCCAGTCGGAAAATCAAAGGGAATTCGAAAAGTCTTAAGTTTATAGGATCGAGCCAGAAGATAAATCACCTCCGGGATTCCTATGTTTTCTCTCCCAAAATATGTATGCGCCTTTTCTGTCCACTCTTCCAACGAAAGAACCTCGTCAAAAAGGGATTCTTTAAGTGCACGAGAAAACTCCAATGCATTAAAAACCCCCACTTTCTTCTTTTTAAGAAGAAACGAAATAAATGGATCCGGAACAAAGAACCTTCCCAAATAAAGCTGATCTGGGCTTGTTAAAGTATCCGCATAGAGTAACGATGCTGAAGTAATCTTTTTTGGAGATTTCCGAGAAGACATGAGAGTTAAAATATTTACATTTTGTAGAGATCGCTGCCCATACTTATTTCCGAAGAGAGGGCATCCCTCGACACCTCATAAAAAGAGCACTTCCATTGGCCTACTGCAATCCAGAAGACAAAATCCTCTCCTGCTGCTTTCTTTCGTTCTCTCTTCTTTCTTAGTGACAAGCTGTAAAGACATCTCGTCCTCTGAGAGTGAACCAGCCACCGCAAAAACTTATTTCCCCTTACAGGTGGGGTCTACTTCATTGCAAGCTCAACTCGCCATTCATCTTCATGAGTTACAGCAAGGTTTAATGTTCCGAACACATATGGATACTGACCACGGTATGCTCTTTGTTTTCAAGAATCCACAAAAACAGAGTTTCTATATGCGCAATACAAAAATACCGCTCCACATAGGGTATTTCACGTCCGATGGAACCTTGAAGGAAATTTACTTGATGTATCCAGAAGATGAAACACCTATTAAATCGATCAGCTCTTCGATTCAATTTGCTCTTGAAATGAATAAGGGCTGGTTTGCGAACAATCAAGTTTCTCCTGGAGCAAAGCTCGACCTAGATGCTGTCCAAAAAGCTTTTGAAGCCAGAGGGATTGATGGAACCCTTTATTTTTCAGATAGCGATCAGGCCAAATAAAAACTCCCTCTGATTTTAGTCAGACCTTAGTTCAGCTGTTCGATAATCTCAATGATCGGCAAAAACAGAGCGATAACGATAGTGCCAACAGTTAAAGCTAAAAATACGATCATAATAGGTTCAATAATCGATGTTAAGCCAGCAACGGCATTATCGACTTCTTCATCATAGATCTCAGCCACACGATTGAGCATTTCCGGCAACTCTCCCGTTTCTTCTCCCACATCAATCATACTAGTGACCATCAAGGGGAAAATCTTAGTGGCCTCCAAGGGGCCAGAAACACCTTCTCCCTCTTTAACCCGGTCATGGACTTTATTAATAGCTTCTACCAAAAGAGCATTACCACTTGTATCACGTGTTATCAGTAAGGATGACAAAATAGGGACTCCGCTAGAAAGTAAGGTGCCGAAGGTTCGCGAAAAACGAGAAATGGCTGCCTTCCGGTAGAGATTCCCCACAAGTGGAAGAGATATAACCGCCCAATCAATCGATCTCGCCCCTACTCGGGTACGACTCAGCAACTTCAAGACGACAACAAAACCTACAATCAAACAGATCGTTGAAACGATATTCGTCTTAATAAAAGAACTGATGTCCAAAACAACCTGCGTAAGCACGGGTAGACTGGCCCCTTTAAGCATATCCCTAAAAATAGACTCAAACTGAGGGACCACAAATGCCATCAAAGCAGACACAACTAAAACCGCCAGAATAACAACAATCACAGGGTAAACCATCGCTGCCCGAATTTTACCTTTGATCCGTTGTGACTTTTCCATGAAGAGGGCCAACCGATTCAAAACAACATCCAAGATCCCTCCAGCTTCTCCAGCCTTCACCATATTCACATAGAGACGACTAAAAGTCTTTGGGTGTTGCTGAAGTCCCTCTGAAAACGTGTTCCCAGAACGAATATTTTCATACAACTCAACAATAACATAGCGGAAAGGCTCGTGCCGTTCCTGTTTCGCTAAAACCTCCAGCCCTCTCAATAAGGGTAATCCTGCCTGTATGAGAGTTGAAAGCTGACGTGTGAAAATCGTCAGACTTTTCTGATTGATTACCTTACCGAAGGTTAACGGCTTCTTTTTCTTTTTAACCAATGTCGAAACAGCTTTTACCTTTTTCACTTTTTGAGACTCACCCACCGAGCGTTTCTCTTGCTCTAGAGCTAAATTAGTCGGGAAATACCCCATACTCTTGATCTGTGCTGAAGCAAGGTCGACACTGGCGGCTTCAACCGATCCAGTCCTCTCCGTTCCTTTCGAATCAACAGCTGTAAAAATATATTTTGGCATGAACTTAGGTATACTTTATCACTTCTTCTATGGAAGTTTCACCATTAAAAATGGCTTTCAATCCATCATCCCTCAAAGTTCTCATTCCCCCTTCAAGTGCTTTTTTCCGAACAAGCAATGCCGGAGCGTTTTGTGACACCATATCTCGTAGAGGCTCGGACATCCTGAGCATTTCATAAAGCCCCATCCGTCCACGATAGCCAGTTTCGTTACAATGATGACATCCCTTCCCATAGAAAAATTCCTTATTCCCAAGGTCTTTTAATTTGAGATCCAATTGGCCAACTAAACTTTCATTAGGATCAAAGGAAGTCCGACATTCCTTACAAATTTTACGAACAAGACGCTGGGCCAAAACAGCCTCAAGTGAAGAGGCAATCAGAAAAGGCTCAACCCCCATATCTACCAACCGCGTGATAGCCCCAGCAGCATCATTTGTATGTAGTGTACTTAAGACCAAATGCCCCGTAAGAGAGGCCTGTATCCCAATCTGAGCCGTTTCCAGATCCCGAATCTCCCCGACCATTATGACATCTGGATCTTGGCGGAGAAAAGAACGTAGTGTTTTAGCAAAAGTCAGACCGATATGAGGATTAATCGAAACCTGCATAATCCCCTCAATTTCATATTCCACTGGATCTTCTGCTGTAAGTAGTTTCCGATCGATTTTACTCAGGATACGTAAACAACTGTAAAGAGTCGTCGTTTTCCCAGACCCCGTTGGCCCGGTCACTATGACAATTCCATTGGGTCGACTGATAACATCCTGTAGAGAAGTCGACACATCCTTGGGCATTCCTAACTTCTCCACATCAAGCTGAACAACTGATCGATCCAAAACACGTAAAACAACACTTTCTCCAAACTGTGTCGGCAAGGTCGACACACGAAGATCAACCGATCTCCCTGCAACTGTTATTTTGATTCGCCCATCTTGAGGGACACGTCGTTCCGCTATGTTGAGATTAGCTACGACCTTAATTCGAGAAATAATGGGAAGCGCTAATTGAACTGGTGGTGGTGCCATCTCATAGAGCGCACCATCAATACGATAGCGTATTTTAAACTCGTCTTCAAAAGGCTCAAAATGAATATCCGATGCTTCATCCTTTACAGCCTGTAACAGAACAAGGTTCACAAAGCGGACAATCGGCGTTTCTCCGGCCATCGCTTCGATATCCGATTCACTCAACTCTTCACTGGCTACTGTTGAACCTTTCCCAAACTCTTTCAACAAATCATCGATAGAGCCGTCTTCCTCTCCATAGTGAACCTTTAAAAGATTCTCGACGGCCTCAGGATTGGAAACAACCAATCTCACATCTCTCTGCAATGCGAACGTCAAATCATCAACAATCTGACTGTTAAATGGATCTGTAACCAACAGATCGATAGTTGTTTCATCAAAACGGATCGGAACAACTGCATACATTCGAGCAATACTTCCTTCTAAGACACCTATGATAGCATCATCGATGTTTGTGGGGATCGCATGCATGTACTCCCAACCCAGATACTCTGCCACAGACTGAAGCAACACCTCGGTGTCGACAACAGCCAATTCATCAATAAGCCCTCCTAATGACTTACCGCTTTCCTGATGCTCTACATACAGCTCATCGAGCTTTTCTGGCTCAATAGGAGCTGTCTCATGGAGCATTTCATAGAGAGCAAGGCTTTGAGTTTCAAACATGAAGTCTTTCCGAAGGAGCGACTTGTTGTTCGAAGGTCAAAAAGATAAATTACAACTCTTTGAGTTTTGCTCCTGTCGCTTCGAGCCTTTGACGCATCGTTATAGCATCTTGCGACTTCTCAATCGCTTCATCCCCTGAGATAAGATCCTTATTATAAAGGCTCATCAAATGAGTATCTAGCGCAATCATCCCATGCTTGGCGCCTGTTTGGATATCCGAATTGATTCGATATGTCTTATTTTCACGGATGAGAGACTGAATAGAACTGGTCGAAACCATCAATTCAAAACCTGCAATACGCCCACCGCCAGTACGTTTACATAAAACTTGAGAGAGCACCGCAATAATGGAAGAAGCAAGCTGTGTTCGAATCATATCCTTCATATTTGCAGGAAAAGCATCTACAATTCGATCAACTGTCTTAGCAGCTCCATTTGTATGAAGAGTCGCAAAAACCAAGTGACCTGTTTCCGCCGCACTAATTGCTGCTTCAATGGTCTCAAGGTCACGCATTTCACCAACTAGTATAACATCCGGATCCTGTCGAAGACCTCTACGGATGGCCTCGGCAAAAGAACTAACATCAGCCCCTATCTCTCTCTGCGTTACGATACATCGTTTGTGGTCGTGGTAATACTCGATAGGATCTTCAATCGTAATGATATGCCCATCCCTGTGCTCGTTGATATAGTTGACCATCGAGGCCAAAGTCGTGCTCTTACCAGAGCCCGTAGGCCCTGTCACAAGAATCAACCCCCTCGGACGGTAAAGAAGTTCTCTAACAGTATCCGGAAGTCCGATTTCTCGTAGCCCAAACATTTCGTTCGGGATTTGGCGCAAAACCATCCCAATATTTCCTTTTGCCTTCAGGACACTAACGCGAAATCTAGCCTTATCCAGGTAAGCAAATCCGAAATCGGCACCACCAACAGTCTTCACTTGTTGCTGCGCCCCTTCAGAGGTCATCGATCCCATCAAATAGCTAGTATCCTCTGGAGTCAAATTGGGGCCATCTATCGGAACCATACTCCCATTAACTCTCAATGTAGGAGGTTGTCCCACTTGAATATGAAGATCGGATGCATTCTCCTCTACAACGAGTTCGAGGAGATCATTCGTGTCATAATTCATAACTAGATAACTGTGAAAATTTAATAAAAAAAGAAACCAAGATGCACTATAGATCGGCGAAACTGGCTCAGGCTAAACTCTTAATCCACATCTCCTACAGTTGATGTAAGAACTTCCTCAACCGTTGTCGTCCCCGAAAGAGCCTTGCGGAGTCCATCTTCAGACATGGTTCGCATCCCAGATTCTCTTCCTTTTCTTCTCAATTGATAGGCGGTCGCCCCTGAATAAATCATTCTCTGAATTTCTTCATTTATTTGAAAAATCTCAAAAATCCCCACTCTGCCCCTGTATCCTGTATCTGCACAATAGGCACAACCAGCCCCTTTCATGTAAGTTGTATTCTCCAGGTTTTTCTCACTAACCTGTAGAGCACGGAGTGCCAAATGATCCACTTCATAAGGCTCGAGACACTGCACGCAATTTCGACGAATCAATCTCTGAGCCATAATAGCCCTAAGGGACGTTGAAACCAAAAATGGCTTCACCCCTATATCTATCAGGCGTGTCACGGCACTTGGAGCATCGTTTGTATGCAAGGTACTGAAAACCATATGCCCAGTTAAAGAGGCATGAATCGCAATTTCTGCGGTTTCTTTGTCCCTTATTTCTCCAATCATTATAATATTCGGAGCCTGACGCAATATAGCCCTGAGTGCTGACGAAAAGGTCATTCCGACATCAGGACGAACTGGAACCTGGTTAATTCCCGTCAATTGATATTCAACCGGATCCTCAACTGTTATGATCTTTCGATCGGGTTGATTGATAAAATTAAGACATCCGTATAACGTTGTCGTTTTCCCAGAACCCGTCGGGCCAGTCACTAGTATAATCCCATCTGGTAACGTAATTAACCGCTCAAACGTCTCCTGATCATCATTCAGAAATCCCAATTCTGGTAGACCAAGCATTAAACTCTCCTTATCCAAAATACGCATTACAATGCTCTCTCCATGCGCAGCAGGCAGAGAAGAAACACGCAAATCGATCGATTTCCCTCCAATTCCAATCTGAATACGCCCATCCTGAGGATTACGTTTCTCGGCAATACTCATATTGGACATTATCTTAATCCGAGAAATAATTGCCAGTTGCAGTCGCTTCGGAGGATTCTCAACCTCGTGAAGAACACCATCGATACGATAGCGAACACGAAACCGTTTCTCTAAAGGTTCCAAATGGATATCAGAAGCTCGCCTCTTAAATGCCTCGTTAATGATAATCTGGACCAACCGAATGATAGGAGCATCAGAATTATCGTCCCTTTCATCATCGGTAGAGGCTGAAGGGCCATTTTTTACGAGCTGATCCTCTGGCACCAGCTCAGGCACAAAGTTGTGCAGTACCGTTTCCACAGTTTCCTCACCCGTCCCATAATACCTGATAATTGCATGAGCGATTTCGTCACTTGAAGCCAACATCGGTTCAATTGTTTTCTTCAAAACATGGCTCAGACTATCCACTCCATCCATGTCCAGCGGGTCACTGATAGCAACATACAAGACATTCTCCCTTATTTCCACTGGAAAAACGTTGTAGCGGGCAGCTAATTCTCGGGAAACAACCTCCAATGCCACCGGCGCAATCAACACCTTCTCCAAGTCCACTACTGGCATCATAAACTCTTCTGCTAACATCTCAGTGATTCGATAACGTTCAACGTTACCAGTAACAGTCAGAGCTTCAACCAGATCGCCTTGTCCATCTTCAGGAAGTCCCTTACGGACACTCTCAACAATATCCGATGAAACTAATCCCTTCTCAATGATTAACTGAACAATGTAATCCTTTGCAGCTACCATTGGGATAGAGTATTTTTCTGTGGAAAATATAGAAGTTGGTTATGAATTCCCTTAAGGAAGGCCAAAAGTGCTTTTTCTCAAAGAGTTCCTTATTTGTCTATTTAAGAGACATCAAAAATTCTGCGTTACTTTTCGTCTTTCGCAATCTCTTTATCAACATCTCCATTGCTTCAACTGGAGGAACCCCCTGCATCGCCCGACGTAACGAATAGATCTTCTCTATCTCTTGAGGGTGATATAACAATTCTTCTTTTCGAGTTCCACTTTGCGCAAAATTAATTGCAGGAAAAATACGCTTATTGACGAGGTCTCGATCCAAATGGATTTCCATATTACCCGTTCCCTTAAATTCTTCAAAGATAACCTCATCCATCCGACTCCCTGTATCGACTAAAGCGGTACCCATAATCGTAAGACTTCCAGCTCCCTCGATATTCCGTGCAGCTCCAAAAAAACGTTTCGGCTTTTGCAACGCAGTTGCCTCTATCCCACCAGACATAATCTTTCCACTATTTGAAGCGAGAGCATTATAAGCACGGGCCAACCGTGTAATAGAGTCTAGTAAAATGACAACGTGGCGCCCCTTCTCCACAGCACGACGGGCTTTTTCAATAACCATCTCTGCCGCATGGACATGGCTTTCTGGAGATTCATCAAAGGATGAACTAACAACTTCTCCCTTAACCCTACGACGAAAATCAGTCACTTCTTCGGGTCGTTCATCGATAAGCAAAACAATCAACTCCGCCTCTGGATGATTTGTGGCCACCGAATGTGCGATTCCCTGTAAGATAATTGTTTTACCTGTTCTGGGTGGCGCGACGATCAATCCTCTCTGCCCTAATCCTATAGGAGAAAGAATATCAAAAGCCCTCATCGAAACATCCTTCTGATTCGCTTCATCAGAATCAACCTCGAGGAAAATTCGCTCCAATGGATAATAAGGGATCAATTCCTCAAAAGGTTCAATACTTGAGATACTTTCAGGAGACTCTCCCATCACTGTCTTTACAAGCAACACGCTGGGACATCTCGCCTTTTCAACCGGAGGTCTCACCTGAACCTCTACTTCATGCCCGCGCTTCAGCCCATATTCCTTAACAAAGGCATTTGAAATCAAACTGCTTTCCGGCATCAATTTGTAATTATGACTTGGATGCACGACAAAGCCATATCCGTCATCATTTAAATCGAGAAACCCACGATCAAAAACCGGACTTTGCTGCTCTACGGCCCATGCGAACAAGTTTTTCATCAACTGATTGCGACCCGGTTTCCCGTCGATCTCGATACCCTTCGCTCTAATCGAATCCGTTAAATCCTGAATACTCATTTTCGAGTACTCATCTAAAAAGATTGGCTCTCCACTACCGGAGGAAAGGACCTTGGCTTCATCCGCCAGCTCTTCCAAATTCGTCAGCTGTTCAAGATCTGGTAATTCACCAAAAATCTTAGCCTGTTCTTCAGGAGGCAATGGTTGAGCCCAACCATTGTCTGGCCTATTATTATCCTTCTGGCGACCTCGTCCACCACCATTTCGTCTTCCACGATTCTCTCCCTTCTTAAATTTCTTACGAAAGCCTCCCCTACCTCTATCAGACCCACGCCGATCATTTCTTCGACCCCCTGACCTTTCGCCTGCTTCCTCAGAAGAGTCACCCTCATGCTGATCTCTAGATTGCGAATCATTTTCGGTAGATCCGCTGTCAGGAATGCTCTCTTTACCAGAGGTAACCGAAGGTTCAGCAGAAGCGCTTTCAGATGCAGTAGCTTCTGACGAACTAGGCTCGAAAGTCAGCTGCTCCGCTTTAGAGTCGGTATCGACAGCTTCATCCTTAGCTTTTGCTGTCGCACGAGGTTTACGTGCCCTCGTTGCGGTTCTTCTTACTACCTTTTTTTTAGTAGCAGGAGCCTCTTGCTCCTCTGAAAACGTTTCTGTTTTATCTTGATCCATACGTATGTGTAGAATGGTAAATCCAATTCGTTCGAACACCGGAAAGACTTCTGTCATTACCGGTTCGGATTTGGAGATTTATTTCAAATTGAGTTAATAGATTTGATCAGTTGTTTGATCTGATCCTTGAGAAAAGGTATGTTGCCATTGTTCAATAGAACATAATCGGCTAATTCAACTTTCCGGGCTAAGGGAATTTGCCGGGAAATTCTTTGATCAGCTTCATCCAGCTTCATCCCACGTTGGGCAAGCCGACTGATTTGAACCTCTCGATCACACGTAATACAGACTGTAAAATCAACGCTTTTCTCAAGATTTTTTTCAAAAAGCAGCGGAATTTCAATTAGCCATGGTTTTGTTGTCTCTTTTTCTACCGCCTCATTCCATATAAGATTTACTCTAGGGTGCAAAATCACCTCCAGTTTTTTCAACAACTTCAAATCGGCAAAAACCACTGCAGCCAGTTCTTTACGAACAATTTGCCCATTTTCATCAAAGACAGACTCCGAAAACGCAGCCAAGACCTCTGCCTTTACCTCCTTATTTGTCGAAAGCAGTTCCTTCACGATTTCATCGCAATCGATC
>JAESUN010000346.1 GCA_016763045.1 Opitutaceae bacterium
CAATTAACTTACTCTATTGTTTTAATTATATTTTTTGTGGGGATTCCTCAGGGTCAGAGTAAATCGATCTCTCATTACCGTGGCATTACGATCCAAACCCCATTAATCTATAATTTAGCAGTGATCAAAAATCCGTGTAAGGGAAATTTGTGTCCGAATTCTGGTATATTCAAATAAATCAATAGAAGAATTGTTTTTGGTCACCGCTAAATTCAGGACCGGGCCAAATTCCAATAATTGAAAGTCACGTTTGGTAAGTTCCAAAGAGATAACAGCTCTCTGGTCTTTTCTTGTTTTTCCAAACGCTCCCCATATTTCACCGTAATTAACAGCCGATATGGATGATGCTGACCCATTGTCAGGGCGGCATGCTCAATGCTTCAAATCTATCGGTCGCCTCCAGAACTGTGGGATCATATGTTGATTTATTAGTTGATTTACTTTGGTTCAGGCGTTTAAAGCCCCTGCATAACAATATTGGCAAAAGACTTGTCAAAACACCCAAGATCTACATTCGTGACAGTGGATTATTACATGCGCTGCTCGGGATCAAAGATTATAATGAACTTGCCGGCCATCCTGTCATGGGTGAAAGTTGGGAAGGGTTCGTGATTGAAAATATTTTATCCGTTGCGCCTCTTGGAACAAAAGCAAGCTTTTACCGCACATCAGCAGGCGCAGAAATTGATCTGGTTCTGGAAATTCCTGCGGGCAAGATTTGGGCTATTGAGATTAAATCAGGCATCCGGGCCAAGCCTAGCAAAGGCTTTTATAATGCCATTGAAGATATTGGGTCTGATCGTAATTTCATCGTTTACGCAGGAAAAGATACCTACCCAATAGCAGAAAATATTGAGGTCATACCCCTACCCGATATCATGCAGTTAATTAAAAAGGAATAAACAGTGTGATTAATAAAATTTTCCCGCGCAGATAATTCATTGAACCTTTTGAATTCCTAAAATCAATTCAGGTTTCGCCAGCGCAGCAGTCACTTTTAAAAAGGCCTGCTGCTGCTCATCGGATAAACCTCTGAATAATTCCAGCAATATCTTTTCTCTTTCATTCTGCGCCAGAACCCCATAATCCAATATCTCAATAGGGTGACAACCAAATACTTTCGACAATCGCTCCAACCAATCCACATTCTAACGGCGGCTCCCTGTTTCCAGTTGGTTGATCTGCCGATTACTGGACCCCATCAATTCTGCCAATATGAGTCAGTAGCACCATGCTCTTACGCTGACGCTGGATCATAGGCCGACTTTTATAATAGGCTCCATAATCACAAGTGCTGACCTCCATAATCTGGCGGAGACGGCTAACTGAAAATTATAGTCAATCGCAATGATTGAATAGAGGCTCGTGACCAGTACGGCATAACCTCCGCCCCAATTCAAATCTCTTTCCAATTAATAAATTTAACATGACAAGCCCTGTCAAAGTCCTTCACATACGGTTGGCTTATTTTTATAAATGTAAATATTTGCATATAATATCTTGCATGGCTAATTTTCTTGTGCTACTTTTTTGTAAATATTTACAAAAAAGGGAAAATATCGTAATGTCTAGTAAGTTTGGTATGAAGTTTATCCCGAATGCGGCCGTTCCTATAACGCTGGCCCAACCAAGGACGATCAGTGTGGTAGTCAGCAAGAGTTTCTGACCATATCTGGTTCGCCAAGAGATGCAGACCGTATTAGGCCCATGAAGATATTATGAAAAAAATACAATTCGACACGATGCTAAGGTATTCATGGCTCAATTATCCCACACTTCTTGCACAAGAATCACAATATAATATCATTGTAAATATTTACAAATTGGACATACCCTTGAATAAATATATGGACCACTCCCCTGTGAAAATGATCCACACGGGCAACGAGAACCAGCATTGCACCACCCCCTTCACAATCAGGCATAACAGGCAAAGACAGGCATCTACGCCCACGGTGACACACCTTGCCAATATCAAATGGCGACAGTCTCGGGAAGCTATATCCTACCGGGCTAATATTGTGTTGAATGCAGATATAGCACGTCTGAACGACATCTTGGATGCCGTCCTAGCCCTGCCCTCAGACCTTCTGAGTCCCTCAATATCCCATACCTATCAGGAGATAAATCCATGACGACGAAAGATTGCGCCTATCCTCAAACAACACTTGCACCTGTCCCTGAAAAGACTGTTCGCAAGGTTGCCACAATTTCGCTGCTTGGAGCGAGCGTCGAATGGTACGACTTCTTTCTATATGGCGCAGCGGCGGCAGCTGTTTTTCCGAGCGTCTTCTTCTCAGGCGATCTCCCCCCTCTCGTCGCCATATTTGCATCATTTGCGACCTTCGCCGTAGGATTTATCGCGCGACCTGTCGGCGGGGTTATCTTCGGCCACTATGGTGACAAACTTGGTCGCAAGGGCAGCCTAGTAACCGCGCTGGTGCTGATGGGACTTTCTTCGGCCCTTATCGGATTATTGCCGACCTATGCGATGATTGGTGCATGGGCTCCTGCGATGCTGGTTACGCTGAGATTTTTACAAGGTATAGCCATCGGCGGGCAATGGGGTGGTGCGATGCTGCTGGCAACCGAAAGTGCGCCAAAAAATCGTCGTGGGTTCTACGGAAGCTTCCCTCAAGCGGGTGCACCGCTCGGGGTCATACTCGCAAATATTGCCTTACTTATCGTAAGTTCTTCCATGTCAGAAGAGTCTTTCATGAGCTGGGGATGGCGTATCCCTTTCCTACTCAGCGTCATACTTGTCGGGGTTGCGCTATATGTCCAACTCAAACTTGAAGAAACCTCCTCTTTTCGTCAGCTTAGGGAACTTAACGAGGCCGCCACTGCGGACGATGATACGCCAAAGGCGAAACCGACATCTAAGCGCTCACCCGTGCTTGCCGTTCTGGCCAGCCACCCCCGACAGATCGCCTTGTCCGCAGGGGCCTTCATCGCGGTTCAGGTCGTTTTCTATATCCTCGTCGCATTTGTGATCGCTTACGGCGCAACCCGAGAGGGTCTCGACATATCTCGCGATACAATGCTCAGCGCGGTGTTGATAGGGACACTGATCATGACACCCGTCATTTTCATCAGCGGCGCCCTGTCTGACATCTATGGGCGTAGACCCGTGATCATGGTGGGTGCTACTCTCCTTGCTCTCTGGTCCTTCGCCGTGTTCCCACTGATCGATACGGGTCAATTTCTCTGGATCACGGTCGCTATCGCCGTTGCACAAGTTTGCGTCGCCATAATGTACGGCCCACAAGCGGCATTTTTCGCCGAACTCTTTAGCACAGAGGTGCGATATTCCGGGGCTTCGCTTGGATACCAACTGGGGGCGATCTTGGGCGGTGCGTTTGCTCCGCTCGCCGCGACAGCTCTGCTTGTAGAGTTCGGGAACGGCCTAGCGATTGCCGCCTACATGTCCGCTGCCTGCGCCGTTTCATTATTGTCGGTATTCCTGCTGGCGGAGACGTACCAGCGAGACCTATAGCACCGCGGCCTATTACCTCGACAATGATCAACTCACCTCCATTTTTCGGGACCACAGACCAATGATAAAAATTTTTGACCGCCGAAAATTTCTCATCAGTGCATCCGCCACTGCAGCTTCAGCTATTGCCTACGGGCCTGCCATCGCGAGGACAATAGAAAGTGCGAACGACCCGCTAGCCACGATTCCTGGGCTTCCGACCGCCACGCCGGAAAGAGTAGGCGTCGCGCCAGATCTTACAGCACGCATTAATGCCTTTATGCAGCACCAGATAGAAAGCGGACATCTGACCGGTGGAGTGACGGGCATTGCTCGGAGAGGAAAACTGATACACTTCTCGTCACATGGCATGCTCGACATTGAAGCCGGTACGCCGATGATCGATGATCGACTGTTCCAGATGATGTCGTCCACCAAGCCCGTTACTGCCGTCGCCCTGCTTCAGCAAATGGAGGCGGGCAAGGTTGCGCTCGACGACAAGATTTCTAGATACATCCCTGAGCTTAAGGAAATGCGCGTGCGTGTTGCAGCAACGTCAGGAGCGCCTGTCGAAACTATCCCTGCCAACCGGGAACTCACCATCAAAGATCTCGCTACCCACACCTCGGGCTTAAACGGTTTCCTCTTGGACATACCCCCTGGCACGCCCAATACACTGGCGGCACGTATCCCTTATGCAAAGAATATTCCGCTCGATTTTCAGCCCGGTACAAAATGGGCCTATTCGGCAGTCACGGGCTCAGACATTTTAGCCCGCGTCATTGAGATTACGTCAGGTCTCTCTTTCGATCGCTACCTCAAGGAACGGATATTCGAACCCATCGGCATGCGCGATACGGCGTTCAACCTCACCGACGAGCAACGCACACGCGTTGTTCCTAGATACTCGCGGCAAGAAAACACGTGGCACCGGGAGGTAAAAGACATGCAACTCGCTGAAATACTCCTCGCCCGCACATATGAACACAATCCAAAGACCACCTACTTCCCTGGATCTTTCGGCTTATATTCTACCGCGCGCGACTATTTGCTGTTTGAGACCATGTTACTGAACAAAGGCACAATTCACGGCAATCGCGTGATACGTCCTGATTCCGTCAGCCTGATGCAATCAAACCTCGTGGGCAACCTTTATGACGGTGGCAGCGTCTATCCGAATACCAAGGGTACGGGCTTTGGCGTTTTGGTCCGAACCGTGCTTGATCCGGCAACCTGTGACTGCGGGCGCAAGGCTGGCGGTTTTGGCTGGGGTGGCGCATACGGCACCATAAGCTGGACAGACCCTCTAAATGAACTGATTGCTGTCTACATGGTCCAGCAACGCGTGCACGACGCTGAAGTAGAATTTGAGAAAGTAATCGCTGGCGCGCTGAGGTCCTGATCCTCAATAAGATAATAGATACCGCGGATCAAGGAGGCCTGGAAAGTCGACAAAATAGCTCAGTTAATCACGAAAATTCATACACAGAAAAAAGGAGTCCGCAGTGGCGGATTCTCACTCCACCTTTACGAATCTAATCCAGAATTGTTAACGGCCAGCCTTGTTGAGCTACGTATGACCAATTCCGCGTCGATCATGATCGTTTGCGGGGGGTCTAACGGGGTTTCGGGAGCGATAAGATTCATCATATGATGAATCATCCGACGGACAGGCGTTCTAATGGTTGTCAGGCCGTAGCTCTCATGGGCTGATTCAGGTATGTCGTCAAATCCGATCAATGCCACATCTTCGGGAATGCGCAAATTTAAATTATACCGGATCGCATCCATAGCTCCAAGAGCCATGATATCCGTCAGACAAAAAATCGAGTCTGGGCGATCTTCACCACTCATGATCTCAAGGGCAGCCTGATACCCACCTTCATAGGTCAGCTTGCCATCGGCAATGGCCACATTTTCAATATTTTTGATAACGCTCAAGTATCGTAAAATGGCCTGTTGCCGTTCCAGCATCGTCGTAAAGGTCTGAGAGCCTGAAATGATACCAAATCGCTTGCCACCACCACTAATCAGTAGTTTCGCCGCCGTGATTCCACCGTCCTCGGCATTGCCGCGTACGCTATGCACCGATAGGCTGGGCATATGGCGCCCCAACATGACCACTGGGACGTCCCTGCCAAGACAAAGTGCAGCCATACGGCTCGAAATGGATGCGGCTGAGATAACAATGGCATCCACTTGATATTCCAGCATCCTTTGAAGAGTGCGGTCAAAGTCGCTGTCATTAAGCGGCGTAAAAAGAAGCAACTGCTTGTTGTTTTCCTCAAGGCGAAGGCTGGCCTCTGACAGCAGGGCAGAGTAAACCTGATTAACGAGGTTTGGCAGCATCAGTGCGACTATATTGGTTCGTCGGGTGATCAGGCTGCTCGCCAGGCTGTTTGGGACGTAGCTCAATTGATCCGCTGCCTTACGAACCTTTTCCGCCATTTTGGGAGAAACACTGCTGCCCGGCGTGAAGGTACGACTGACGGCCGCTATTGAAACGCCAGCGAGGCGCGCAACGTCCATCGAATTGACCTTCGAACTCCGCTTCCTACTCATTCAGGCACTCCCAATTGGTTATACTATGCGACAGTTAGACACTATAATACGCGGAAATTCAACAATAAAACCGTGATAACAAGCTCCTCGCGACTGCTCACGGTTAATATGAGTAGAGCATCGATCTTAAAACTTATATTGTAAGCCTTTACAAAAATAAAATGTTCGTATAGTTTGATCTCCATATACTGGAGTTCGTCCTCATCGACATCCGGACCTTTTATAAACATTTATACCATGGAGATCAAGCTTGAGGGATGATTCAATCAGCACAGACATACGGTCAAATAGGGCATTTTTGATAGATAATGTGGATGGAGATAAAACCGTATCAACTCTAACGGATGTAAAGGCTACCGGACAACAGTGGCCGCCCCACGACCTTCCGGAAAGCACCTATGATCTCTTGCGTCATTCCGCCGAGGCATATGCCGAGCGTATTGCTATTTCATATTTTGAATCGGTCGAAGAACATCATCAGACACGAAAATTAAATTATCGCGAACTTTTTCAAGGCGTTACCCGTTCCGCCAACTTACTAGAGCGCCTTGGCATAGGTCAAGGCGATGTCGTGGCATTGTTGTTACCGAATCTGCTGGAAACACATCTGGTGCTATGGGGCGCGGAAGCAGCCGGAGTGGTCATGCCACTCAACCCTCTTCTGGAGGCGAAAGCTATCTCAGCCTTGCTGTCGGCAGCTCAAGCAAAATTACTTATTACATTAGGGAGTGATCCCGTCCTCGTTGAAAAGATGTTCGACGCATTGGTTGAATCGCCAACGGTCCGGGACGTTGTGTTGATATCATCCCCAACTGGTTCAGATTGCTTACGATTACAAGCCCGCTTCGATGCCTTGAAAAGCCCCGTCAAGGTCCATGATTTCACGGAATGTTTTTTAAATGCACCAGAAAACCACCTTGTAAGCGGGCGTAAAATCTCATCCGACGAGGTTGCGTCCTATTTTTGCACCGGAGGAACAACCGGACTACCAAAGATCGCCGTACGAACCCACGGACAAACAGTAGCAAACACATGGATGGTTAGTGCTATGCTGGGCACTGCATTGAACAAGGAGTCCGTCCTGTTTTGCGGCCTTCCGCTTTTTCATGTAAACGCGGTGATCATCACGGGACTGGTCCCCTTTTTCAAAGGCGCGTCAGTCTTACTTGGCACGCCTCTCGGCTATCGTACGCGTGAGCTCATTCCTAAATTCTGGGAAATTGTCGAGCAGCATGGCGTGACCGCCTTTAGCGCTGTCCCGACACTATTGGTTTCTCTTCTTGAGCATCCAAGCGCCGGATATGACCTGTCTTCATTCCGCTTTGCCATTTGCGGTGCCGCACCGTTGTCGGCGGAAGTGCTCCAGCGCTTCGAGAAAACATGTCAAATCTCGATTTCAGAGGGCTATGGCATGACCGAAACGTCATGCGTCGCCTCCCTCAATCCGATCGATGGCGAACACCGGCCCGGTTCGGTAGGCCTTCCCCTGCCGGCTCAAGACCTTCAGGCTGTAATCCTCGACAAGGACGGCACCTACATTCGTGACGCCCAAACTGACGAGATCGGCGTGGTGGGGATAGCGGGTCCGAACATCTTCTCAGGGTACATTGACCCGCATCATAATAAACACGCCTGGATTAATCGCGGTGACGGCCGAAAATGGCTGAACAGCGGCGATCTCGGAAAAATCGACAAGGACGGCTATCTGTGGCTGACGGGCCGCGCGAAAGACTTGATTATCCGTGGGGGCCACAACATCGACCCCTCCGTCATCGAGGAAGCATTCTACGCCCATCCTGAAGTTGCACTCGCGGCCGCAGTAGGACGCCCGGACGGTCGGGTAGGCGAACTTCCTGTAGCGTATATCCAGCTCCGCGACGGAGCGTCAGTCACCGAGGCTAACCTTCTGGCCTTTGTCTCCAAAACCATCGGTGAACGAGCAGCAATTCCAAAGGCAGTCACCATCCTTGAGGCGCTTCCCCTGACCTCAGTTGGCAAGATCCACAAGCCTACGTTGCGCCACATGGAATCAGTAGCAGTAACTAAAAAGGCACTGAAAGATCAGGGAATTGAATATTCTTCTGTCAACTTTCTGGTAGATGGTGTTGGTGGCGCCACTGTACGCATCCAAGCTAGTGTCGATAATGAGAAACCTATTCGGGATGCGCTTTCGCTGTTCACATTCCCTTATCAAATAATCCCTGCGACTTAACTTAACGGCAAGATGCAGCATATTGATCATTAAGTCATGACAGCTTCTCTATACACTGGTAGGTCACTTCGCGCAGGGCTCGCGCACGTGAATCGTCGAGTACGCCTAAACGCAGATTGTTCGGCGTGTAGGCAAAACCCAAATTTGTCGCGGGATCCGCAAATGCCTGCGATCCTCCGGCTCCGGGAGTGCCATACGCGCGATCATCGGTTCCAAAGTTAAAAAATGGCCCCGGTTTCGAAAATCCGAGCGAATAGGCCGTCGGTATGCCAAGCACGATGTCCCGATCACCGCAAGAAGGTTCAATTGCTGCGGCCTCAAGCTGTTGAAAAATCTCAGACGCACAATGGAGTATTGGGTTGCGGCCCGCAAAGAGAGAATAGCTCAACGCAAGTGCCCGGGCCGTCGCCACGCCACCAAAGGATGGTAGTTCAAGCTTGAGATATTTGCGTGTCGACACGTCGGACAGATTTTTTAGTTTGGGATTGCCGGCAACGCGATGAAAGAGGCTTCGCGGATTCAAACTAGACAGGATAGTACGCAAGGGAAGCTGGCGTATCGCGCGCCAATCCGGCGTCACAACGATTTCGGCGACACGCTCATCGGGGATAGCATCAGGTAGTCCGATGTACATATCCTTGGGCGGCGGACCAGACAGGCGATCACGCACCAATTCGCCAACGGTTCGCCCATGCTGATCAGCCCGGCGAACAATTGCATTCTGGTAGAAGCCCAGCGTTGTCGCATGATATCCGTGCCTGGTACCAGGCGTCCAAAGCGGTACTTGTTTCGCGAGCGCATCTTCCAATATCTCACGATCTGCCATCGACTCCGGTGTCAGCGTCACGTCAACAGCCGCCAAGCCAGCCTGATGGGCCAACAATTGCCGAACCGTTACGGATGACTTCCCCCCTTGAGCGAACTCGGGCCAATACGAAGCAACTGTGCGATCGAAATCCAAATGGCCATCAGAATGAAGCAGCGCCATCACGAGCGCGGACAAGCCCTTGGTGGTAGACATCACGACGACCATCGTATCCTCGTCCCAGGACTTCTGACGGTTCAAGCAACGCCAACCACCCCAGATATCGACGACGCGTTCACCGTTAACATACGCCGAACAAGCGGCACCGATCTCCCTACCCTCTCTAAAATTTTCTCGAAAGATGTCAAGTACGGACTCAAAGCCCGGCGCTATATGACCATAGAGTTCAACCTCACCCTGCGGGGTCGCAACACTGTCCTGTATAATATTCATTTCATCTCTCTATCAATCATGCTAGCAGCCCAATGAATTCGGACATCTTTCCTATGCATCTCAACGTTAGGAAATAAGAACACTAAACGCCGCAAGCGCTCTATCCACATCTCTCTTTGTCGACGGTATCGCAGCCGTCATGCTGAAGCAACCATGTATGTTACCCACGGCTTCCTGATAAACAACTGGCACGCCCGCTTCGATAAGGCGAGCCGCATAAACCCGTCCTTCATCACGTAGCGGATCGAGACCAGCAGTCACAAGCAAGGTCGGCGGCATGCCGGTTTGGTCGAAGGCAAGCAGATTGAAGCGAGGATCATCCTCGGGGGCATCATAGTGCCCTGTGAACCAATCTAGCGTCTTACGCGTAAGATAATATCCATCCGCATTTTCTCGCATCGAACGGGTTTCCAGACCGATAGAGACACAGGGATAGATCAGAAACTGCCCTATCAACGGAATTTCAGTAGGCTTGTCAATCAAAGCGCGCGCCGTAATGGCGGCCAGATTAGCCCCCGCACTGTCTCCAGCGAGGACCAAACCGGACAAGCGGATGCCGAGCGCATCAGAGGCGTTGGTTACGATCCAGCGCGCCGCCGCTTCCGCATCGTCGGGAGCTGCGGGCCAAGGGTTTTCCGGCGCAAGCCGATAATCGACCGAGACAAGCGGAAGGTTCAGGTCACGCGCGATTGTGAGGCAAAGCTCATGATGAGAATCGAGATCACCCATCACAAATCCTCCGCCGTGAAAATACAGGATCAGAGGTGTTGGCGCGCCCCTATCCTCCGTATTATAACAACGAAGCCCGATTTCCCCGCCAGAATGCGTGAAGCAGATGTCCCGCACGCTAACCAAGTCTTGCTCCACAGGCGCAGAGCGCATTTTCTTGGATATCGCGCGCGTTTCCTCCACGCCAAGTTCGCCAATCTGCGCCAGAGGAGTAGTGGCCAGCAGGTCAAGCAGCGCCTGAGCATCGTGTCGAATTGTGTCTTTTCTCATAAGATCATCATGGCCTATTAATGTTTGCATCACTTGGCGCAGCAGATATGGTCAGAACCTCTTGCTGAGTACCACGCCGACTGTCCGTGGTTGGGCCAGGGTCACAGGAACTGGCGCGCCTGGGACAAATTGATTGGTAATGGTGGATGCGGAAACTTCGCCGCTAACACCGAAGAGATTCTTGATATAGGGGCTAACCTCCCAACCGTCCGCTAATTGCAAGTTCATGGTTGCATCGACAATATTGTAACTGGCAAGCTTGTAAAGAAGCGCCACATTACTGCCCTCGTAGCCGGAGTTGCGCGCGCCGATGTGCCTTAGCGTAACATTCAGAGATCCTTCTATGGAATCGCTTAGCTCGAAGCTGTATTTTGTCGCCAAGGCGAAGCTGAATTTTGACGAGAGGGGTAACCTTGCGCCGATGTAGTTCAGGCCGAGAACCGGTGCCACAGTGGTCAGCTTGGCGTCCGTATAGGACGCTGTAGCAAGGACGTTGAAATTCGGAACGACGCGATAGGACAGCAATGCCTCAGCGCCGTTGACGCGCGCGTTACCAGCATTCACGAGCTGATTAACGCCCCCGATATTGCGGACTTGCTGAATGTTGGTCCAGTCGATGTGGTAAGCGCTGACATTGATAAAGCCTCGCCCTGCCAGACTTTGTTTCACCCCGACTTCATAGTTCCAGAGCTTATCAGGCGAAAAGGACAGATTACCGCTACTGGTGCCGCCGGTCTGCAAATTGGGTCCGCCAGGCCGATAACCGCTGGCGATGCGGCCGTAAATCATGGTTTCCTCTGTCGGACGGTAGCGCAGATTGAAGAGATAGGTTTGAACAGACTCTTTGGAGGTTCCGGTACTGACTATAGAGGTATTTGGTGCGGGCGGGTTCACAATGAAACCGAAACCACTGGAGGAAAATACCTGATCGCTCCAGTTTTGCCGTATACCGGCTGTCACATCCAATGTGGGACTGATCTGGAGCGTTGCATTGGCGAAGAGGGCGAAATCCTTAGCCACGCTAGGCAAATCGAACCTGCCGATGGGCAGGCCAAGCAGCTGTCCTTGGGGATCGGCATTGTTTTGTATGTTGGCCACCTGAAACGTTGTCTCGCGAGAATAAAAAGCGCCCGCGACCCACTCTAATGTGCCGCCGCTTTCTGAGGTCAGGCGCACTTCCTGGGTTAAGCGCTTGCTCGTAGAGTCACTGAGAAGAATGTAAGGGTTGACGCCGATCGGCCCCAGAGCCGCGCCTAGAATGGCACTATAGGCGACACCAAAATCACTCGCGGACTGATTCCGTATCTTTTGATAGGCGGTGATTGAAGTCAAGTTTGCCCATTGAAGGTCCCAGTTGATCACGGCGCTTCCCAGATAGAGTTCTGCTTCGGCCCCCTGAGATGAAGCGAAAGACTGATCGTAGGTGCCTTGTGTCGGGGCGTGGGTAACCACATCACGCATGGAGGCCGCGGTGCCGTTGCTTTGGAGGTGCTCAGCGAAACCGTTCAGTTGAATCTGAAGGTCTGGCGTAACGTCAATCAGAAGAGCGAGGCGCCCATGCAACATGCGGGAGTTACCGATATTCTCCCGGTTGTGATCCGGATCATCAATATAACCAGGAGCGTCCTCGGCCATAGCGGTCACGCGTAAAGCAACCTTGTCGCCCAAGGGGGTGTTCAACGCCACCCGAGCGGCCCCGCCAACCTTACTGTTGGAGGTGAAGTTGCCTTCTGCCTCTATCTGCCCGGAGAATTCGTCGAGGCTTGGCGCTTCGGTAATATATCTTAGCGTACCGCCGAGCGCATTCGCGCCGAAAAGAGTGCCTTGTGGGCCGCTGAGAACTTCTACCCGTTGAAGATCGAAGAGGCCGATATTGATGGCCTGCGCACCTGCGCCGAAGGGAGTACTTGACCCGATCGGGACATCATCGAGATAGAGGCCAATTGCGCTGTTCAACTGTTTACTTCCCGTAGTAATGCCGCGAATGACAACTTTGTTGGTGTTCGGTGATGTTGACTGAAAACTCACACCAGGCGTGAAGGCCGCGAAATCGACAAGGCTTCTGGCTTTCAAATCTTGCAACATTTGACCGCTGACGGCGCTGACAGCACCAGGCACATCATGGAGGCGCTCGTCGCGCCGTGTCGCGGTAACAATAATTTCCTCAAATGCCGTCTCTACGCGTTTCTGGGAAGCATTATCCGCAGACGACGACCCGGCCTTCTCCTGCGCATAGGCAACCGGACTCAATGCGACGATTACCAGAGCCGAAACGCTGGACATAAACTTCATACCAAACTTGCTAGACATTACTATATTCTCCCTTTTTTGTAAATATTTACAAAGGTGTAACACAAGCAAATTAGCCATGCAAGATATTATATGTAAATATTTACATATATAAAAATAAGCCAACAGCATGTGAAGGCCTTTGACAGGGCTTGTCACGTTAACTTTATGAAGCGTGATATTCTTTTAAATGTGTAGATCAAACAACATCGTATTGAGAAAATTTATGTGACAAACCCTAGAAAATAGCAATGGCATTGACCGGACTACCCGTTCCGCCCGGCACTGATGTGTCAATGATCTCCGCCTTGCAGCCGATCACGACCTCGCCCACATAGCCCCTGATCCATACTTCTCGGTGACCATAAGCAACCGGCACAGAATAATCA
>JAESUN010000347.1 GCA_016763045.1 Opitutaceae bacterium
ACATTTAGCCGGAAAAAAAGTCGTTTTGCTTTATTGTGGAGGAAATATCGACCCGAGCATTTTGAGCAGAGTCATCGAAAAAGGATTGGTCGCAGATGGCCGTCTATGTCGTTTTACGGCCGTGATAAGTGACTGGCCGGGAGGACTCGCTAAACTGACTAAAGGTATAGCCGAAAGTGGTGCGAGTGTTAAGGATATCACCCATGATCGTGCCTTTGCCGGATCGGATGTAGCGGCTGTTAATTGTCTCTGCACGGTTGAGACTCGGGACCGATCTCACCTGGAAGAACTATTGGTTGCTCTCGAGAAGAGCGGTATCTCTATCTTGGCAAAATAAGTTTTCCGGATTTCGAACCTCAAGTCGTTACAGTTTTTGACTGGCTTTTCCCGGGTATGAGTAGACCGCAGGCGACGGTTAAAAACGTTGTTACCGGCCATGCCCAACCAAAGAAAAAGACAGGTTTAATCCCATGCTGAACGATGCCAGTTTCTGAGATAGAACTCGTCAAAGCATAGGAGGGTAGTAGGCTTAAAATCTTCGCGAGATCCGGCCATGTCCCAATAAAAAGAACCCAAACATCCACTCGGATAAAGAGAACCAGAAGAAAGGATAAGACGACGCCGGTTACCAAACCGCGCACACTTCCTTTTCCGAGAAGAGAACAAAAAAAGAGGCCTAGCAGAGGCCCCATTGCATAAGCGGTCATGCCAAACGCCAGGGGTAAGATGGCAATGCCTTGGCTGGCCTTTACCAGAAGTAAGGTAAGCAGACTGAGGCCTATGCCCCAGAAAATAACCAACCAGCGCGATTTTGTCACCAGGTTGAGCTTTTCCAGTTCTTTATCGGACAGTTTTTCTGGATGATAGAGTAGTGATAAAGTGGTTTGGCTAAGCGCGGCTAAAATAGAGTCCAGGCTGGAGATGGCTGCCGCAAAAACACCTGCCAGAATGAGACCTGACAGTCCAATGGGGAGTTGAGTGACGATCCACATGGGAAAGACCATGTCCGGCTTTTTTGGAATTGGGACATTCGAGATCATTTCAGGATATACCACTTCGCCCGTGTCATTTCGGGCCTTTGGATTTTCTATTCTTTGAGCCGTCGCCAAGGCTTCACTGGATTGCTTCAGAGCTATTGCATCTACTGTTTCAGTGATCCCCATCACAACTCTTCCTTCTTGGGCGGTGAAAGGATTTTGGTTGTAATGAGCGACCAGTCCCGCGCCAACCATCAGCATGAGGAAGGTGAGTAGAAGGCCCGATGAACTCCAAACGAGAGCTTTGGAGGCTGCCTTAGAATCTCGGCAGCAAAACATCCGCTGTGCATTGAGTTGATCAACGCCAAAGGCCGTCATATTCTGGAAGGGGACTGCCAGAATCGCGACCCAGAGAGTAAATTTTAACTCAGCTTCAAAACCCCAGCTTAAATCAAGGATCTTTGTCTTTCCTAGAGTTGTTGCCGTCGTCCAATATTCGGCCCATCCACCATCAAGAGAGGAAACAATGTAAAAAAGGGCTAGCAAACCTCCAAAGGTAAAGAGGAAAAATTGCATAACATCAGTCCATATGACAGTGCGCATTCCTCCCATCAAGGTCCACCCGATGGCAAACATTCCTATCAATAGGATACAGATCCAGATAGGTAACCCTGTTACAATCTGTAGTGGGATAGCTGCGACAAAAACACGGACACTTTGGCCCAGAATGCTTCCGATAGTAAAGACGATAGACGCCAATGCTTTAATAGGACTGCCCAGCCGTTGCCCCATATAGTCATATGGGCTGTAAATTTCCTGTTTGTAAAAAACGGGAACAAAAAACTTCGCGACGATAACGCGCCCTATGATAGAACCGATCCCCCAGATGAGATAGGTAAAATTGCCGTGCATGGCAAAGAGACTACCAGCGACCCCGATGAAAGTGACGCCACTTATCTCTGTTGCAATGATGGATCCGCAAACCGCAGGCCAAGGCAAGGATCTCCCTCCCAGAAAAAAATCTCGGATCGTCCCTTGTTTTCCTCGCATCAGATGCCCGACAATTGTTGTCAGTACCAGATAGCCGATAATGATTGCCCAATCGACTGGAGTGAAAAATTCATGAACCTGCCTTTCCATAAAAAAGAGGAGACTAGTAGAGAGAAGGATCACGTCGATGCAATAGAGTAAGGCTCTTGCCTTTTCTGTAGTTCCTGAGGTGAGGAAACTTTTGGAATAAAGTTATGCGGATGGTATTTATGCCTTTCCTAAAGAAGAGAATTCTTCAACATGCGAAAAGATGAAATACGGAGCGCATTGTTATCTTTTTATTGATAAGTGGACTGATAATTCGGTTGAGTTGTTTGAGAAAGCTGGAGAGATAGGCCTCGATTTCCTCGAAATTTCTGTAGGTGACGATGTTTCGTTTTCCACTGCACCAGTGCGAAAGAAGATGGCGGAAACAGGCATAGAGGTGACCATTGGTCCTGGAGCAGAGTGGCCGATGCAGTGCGATCTGTCCTCAGACAATCCGGAAGAAAGGCTATTGGGCCTGGAGTGGCATAAGAAACAAGTGGATCTATGTCACGAAATTGGGGCGATTGCATATGCAGGTGCGATTTATGGTCATGCCGGAATGATCAAACGTCGCCCCCCTCCACCAGAGGAGTATCAATACACTGCGGAAGGACTTCATCTCCTGGGAGAGTATGCCGCTGAAAAAGGCGTTGTAGTTGTTCTGGAACCTATGAGCCATTTTCGAACTCACCTCGTAAACACTCCGGAGCAGATGCTAAGGCTGGTGAAAATGAGTGATCATCCAAATCTCAAAATATCTCTGGATACTTATCACCTCGTAACCGAAATAGTGGATTATCACGAAGCGATCCTAACGGTGAAGGATTACCTCTGGGGGATGCACATGTGTGAAAATAACCGAGGAGTTCCCGGTCGAGGCATCGTTCCTTGGGAACAGGTTTTTACCGGATTAACTGAAATAGGCTTTGAGAGCTATATGCTTTTTGAGAGCTATAATTCATCCATAGAAAAGGGCACCTTTGCCTTTTCTCGTGGAATGTTCCACGATGTCTGTGCCGATGGAGCTGACTTTGTCAAAGAAGGCATCTCCTTTATCGAAGAGGGCATGGCAGCGGCGGCTGGAAACTAAAAATCTCGCACTAACTTCTTCTTCAAAATAGTTAGTTTGATAAACATCAAAATTTTTCGAAAAATGACTGATAACTACTATCAAAAATATGCAAAAGCTATCGATGGAGCCTTTTTTAAGGCTGTTTTCACCGACGCTGAAAAAACGGAACTGTCGCATGATGAGGGGCTCTCGAAATGGTGTGAGATAACCAAGAGAATCAACGAAGTTGATGGCATGA
>JAESUN010000348.1 GCA_016763045.1 Opitutaceae bacterium
GAGGTGTATAGTAGATCGGAAGATGACTCTGAGTTCTTTCATTGTTTGTTTCAACTTTGAAATGATTTACGTATCTTTTTCTGCTCTGTAAAAGTCAGGTTCAGGGTCTTATTGGTATCGATTCGTGCTTCTGCATCTTCTGGGCTGATGAATTGACTTTTAAATCATTCATCGAAAGGTTCGCACCCGTATCTTTTTCTCTTTTTTAAACACATGAAAACCTTTGAAGATCTCTTTGTTGAACTCAGCGCCAAAGCGGCGTCTCAGGATCCTGATTCTGGGACGGTCAAACAGCTCAACAAGGGCAAGCATAGTATTGGGAAGAAAATCGTGGAGGAGGCAGCCGAAGTCTGGATGGCCGCTGAGTTTCAGAGCAAGGAAGAGACTGCTGAGGAGATTTCTCAACTTGTCTACCATCTTGAGGTGATGATGATTGCATGTGATCTGAAACCAGAAGATATTTACCGCCACCTTTAAGAGCTCAATGTTACGTATAGCCATTCCTAATAAAGGCTCCCTTTCCGAAGGGGCTGTTGCCATCGCCACAGAAGCGGGGTATTCGTGTAAACGCTCCGGTCGGGAGTTAAGCGTTGTGGATGCTCAGCACGATATTGAATTTATCTATCTCCGGCCACGGGATATCGCCATCTACGTGGGGAATGGGACTCTGGATCTGGGTCTTACAGGTCGGGATCTCTCACTCGATTCAGAGGCTTCCGTGGAGGAAATTCTCTCTCTCGGTTTTGGAGCCAGTCGTTTCTTTTATGCCTTGCCGAAGGAGAAGGCTCTTACACCGGATCAATTTATGGGGATGCGCATTGCCACATCTTATCCTTCTATCGTAAAGGCAGATATGAAAAGTCGCGGAGTGGATGTGACTGTAGTCGAGCTGGATGGAGCGGTAGAGATCTCTATTCGACTCGGCGTTGCGGATGCGATTGCCGATGTGGTGGAGTCTGGCCGAACGTTGAAAGAAGCTGGGTTAGTGACCGTTGGAGATCCTATTATGAATTCCGAGGCTATCTTGATTGCCCATAATAAAGAGGTGGCAGCCAGTGAGCAGGTACAAACCCTTATCAATCGCTTTCGAGGGGTATTGACTGCCCGTCAAAACGTGATGATCGAGTATGATATCGCAAGGGAGAATCTCGACACGGCATGTGATCTTACACCGGGAGTCGAGAGTCCTACGATTGCGCCTCTTTCCAGAGACGGCTGGGTCGCGGTAAAGAGTCTGATCGCCCGCAAGGGGATCAATGGCATCATGGATGCGCTTCAAAAGATAGGAGCTAAGGGGATTATCGTCTCAGATATCAAAAGCTGCCGGCTTTAGGGGAGCTATTTGCTTGCTCCTCAGGGAGTGAAATATGCGGAGTTTTTACTCTACTGCGGGAAAGGCTTCTTCGATGCGTTCGCAGATATGATGTAAGAGAAAGAGGTGGCTTTCCTGGACGGCGGCTGTTTGCTGGCCGGGGACGATCAGGTCAACGGTGGCGAGCCCTTTGCAGAGGCCTCCTCCTTTTCCTAGAAATGAAACAGAGGGGAGGTTGAGTTCTTTGGCTGTTTGCAGAGCGGTGACAATGTTGGATGATTGTCCGCTGGACGAAAAACAAACGATTATATCGCCTTCGTTTGCCAGGCCTTCGATTTGGCGACTGAAGACTTTGTCTGCTCCAAAGTCATTGGCGATACAGGTAATGAGGGTTCCGTCACCGGTTAAGGCGATAGCAGGCAGCGAGCGGCGATTGCTTTGGAAGCGTCCGGTCAGTTCTGTCGCAAAATGTTGTGCCTCGGCGGCGCTGCCACCATTGCCGCAAATCAGAAGTTTTTTCCCTTTGCGGAGGGCTTCGAGGATGAGGTCTCCCGCGTTGTTGATCTGAGGCTCGATCTCTTTGAGCGCCTGAAAGGTTTGGATCGATTCGTTGAGGGATTCGTCGAAGGTCATTATAAGCGTTTGTTTTGGGGTTCTCTCTGCTCCAGTGAAATAGAGGTGTTTTGAGCAGGAGCAATAGAAAATGCTTTTTCCTGTTTCCACTTGGCAGAATATGCATAGATTATTGTTTCAATGTCTTATTTTGATAACAATGCGACTTGTCCTCTTTACCCGATTGCGCGGGAGAGTCTGGTGTCTGCGTTGGATGAGGCGTGGCAAAACCCCAGCAGTCCTTACCGGCGTTCGGCGCGGGTCTATGCCTTGCTGGAAGCGGCTCGTGAAAAAATGGCAGGGGCACTGAAGTGTGATGCGCAGGAGATCATTTTTAATTCCGGTGCAACAGAGGGGAATAATGCTGTTTTTGCGTGGGCGAAGACTCTTTCGGATGAAGATTCCTGTGTGTTGGTTTCTCGAACAGAGCACCCGAGTGTTATTGAGTCGGCCAAGGCTTCTTTTGGAACAAAGATTATCTGGTTGGAAGTGGATGAAAATGGGGTGGTTTCCTGTGAGCAGCTCGAAAAACTATTGCGGGAGCAAAAGGTTTCTTTAGTCGCCATCATGGCTGCCAATAATGAGACGGGCGTGGTGGCTCCAGTGAAGGAGATAGGCTCTCTCTGTCGCTCTTTCGGAGTAAAATGGCTCTGTGATGCAACTCAATGGATAGGAGAACTTTCCGCGACGGAATTGCCTGCAGCTGATTTCCTCGTGGGTTCTGCTCATAAATTTGGTGGACCCAAAGGTGTGGGATTTCTGCGTTTATCTTCCTCTGTCGGAGACTTTCATTCTGCTAGAGGAGGGGAACAGGAAGAGGGCCGCCGTGGAGGGACTTCTAATTATCCTGCGATAGCCGCCATGTGTGATGTTTTGTCGTTTCTGGATCAGAATGAATTGGCAGAGGTTAACTCTCGGGTTGCTTGGCGCGAGGCCTTTGAGGAACGTCTGTTGAAGACAATTCCGGGGCTGGTGATTAATAGTTCTGAGGCTACGCGACTTTGGAATACCGTTTCGCTACGGATGCCGTCTCAGGAGAATACTCGCTGGCTGAGAAAACTGGATAAGGAAGGATTTGAAGTGTCGACAGGTTCGGCTTGTTCCACTGGTTCGGAAGAACCTTCACATGTTTTGTCTGCACAGGGGCTTATGGCTGAAGTGGCCAGGAGGACGATACGAATCAGCTCTGGATGGCTGACGACGGAGGGAGAATGGGTGGCTCTGGCAGATGCGATTGAAAAAATTTGGCATGGGTTTTCCGGTGATGGCGGAGATGCGTTTCATATCATCTCTGTATAAAACGCGTGCTTTTAAAAAAGATCAGTCTGCAGAATTATCGGAATATTGAATTTGCCTCACTTGAGTTTCAGGGGAATGAGGCTTTTTTTGTGGGTGCAAATGGCCAGGGGAAATCGAATTTTCTGGAGGCCATTGGGTATGTATCGGCGTTGCGTTCTTTTCGGACAAATGATCGCCGGATATTGATTCGTGATGGGGCGGAAGAAGCAAAGATTTGTTATGAATTGGAGCATGAGCAGCGTGGAGCGACTTCGCTCATGGTTGGACTCCGTTCATCGGGCAAGGAAGTGGAATGTGACGGAGAGAAGGTTGGGCGATTGGCGGATCATATCGGTCTCTTTCCCACGGTTATTTTTGGGTCGGCGGATATTCAACTAATTCGTGGGGCGCCCGCATTGCGGCGGCGATTTTTTGATCTGTATCTTTCATCTCTTGATCGCACTTATTTGAAAACGTTGCAGGTTTTTCATAAGGCCTTACAGGAACGAAATAGTTTGCTGAAAAATGAAGGTGATGAGGATCAGTTGGAGGCGTTTGATGCGCAATTGATTCCAGCAGGTGTCAGGCTCATACAGATGCGGCAAAAGGCGTCTCTTGTTTTAAATGAGCAATTAAGTGCTTTTTATGAAAGTATCTCGGAGGGCAAAGAAAAGGCAGGATTTGTCTATCGACCAAATTTGGAGGTGGATACTGAAGAGTCGTTTCGGACCATGCTGGAAAAAAGCCGGAGACGGGATCAAATGACCGGGGTGACGCAACGAGGGCCCCATCGGGATGATTGTCTCTTTCAATTGAATGGAAAGGATGCCTTGGCCTATGGATCGGAGGGGCAGCAGCGCGGAGTTGTTTTAGCTTTGCGATTTGCACAGATCAGAGGTTGTCGTGAACGAACGGGTATTTCTCCACTGGTCCTAGCGGATGATGTTATGGGGGAGCTGGATCCTGTCCGTCGTGGTTATTTTTGGCAGACGCTGGATTCGGATATTCAGGTTTTTGCCACAGGAACAGTGATTCCTGAAGTGGTGGCAAAACGCTCATGGTCCGTGTTTGATGTCCGCGAAGGTGTTTTTACGCCAACCGGTGAGTGATCCCTTTATCTTCGGTTGTTCAAAAAGCCGGATCTACCTGGATGAACCATGCGAGCGGGCATAAGTGTCTGTTCATCAATATTTTTACCGCAGCAGCTTTGTTTTCTTTTGACCTGCTTCGTCTAGCAGGTGAACATTTCGGACTATGATTCCCCTTGAAGATTATTTTGAAGACATGATTGGGAAGGCCCAGAGAGGTCTTGTTATCGCAAATGAAGATGTCATTGCTCAGGCAGGCATAACCTTGGAGGATTTTCGTGCGATCAAGAGCGGTACATTCATCGAGGATGCAGTTCGAAAAGTTGCTCTAATTTTGAAGCTTGGTGCCGATCAATTAGTGGCCAGTGCCAATAAATCGTGGTATCCGGAACAGCCGGAAGCTTTTGATGGTTTTCTTTCCTTTAACACAGCTTTTGAGGATATGTTTGTGAATGCCTATTTGGCTTGGGATCCTATAACAAAAGAAGCAGTGGTTTTTGATTCGGGAGCAGATTGTCAGGGAATTCTGGATGCGATCAACGAGCATGGCCTGACGGTTAAATATATCCTGCTGACACATTGCCATACGGATCATGTGGTTGATCTTCCTAAATTACGTGAAGCAACGGGTGCGCCGGTTTATGTAAATGCAAAAGAATCCAGCGATGAAGACTTTCCAGATAATGTGATTGTCTTTGATGAAGGTCAGGATTTCAGGTTGGTTCTTTGTCGATTAAGACATTGCTGACCAGTGGACATGCGGCTGGCGGAACTTCTTTTGTGATCTCTGGTTTGGCACATCCTTTGGCTATTATCGGGGATGCTATTTTTGCCGGTTCCATGGGAGGCGGAATGATCTCCTATGATGACGCGATGAATAACAATGTAGAGAAGCTTTTAACTCTTCCGGGAAATACCCTTTTGGCAAGTGGTCACGGACCCTTGACCACTGTTGAGCAGGAGAAGGTGCATAACCCGTTTTTCGCCTGATCTTTTAAAATTAACCCTTAAGTGTAGAGAAAATATTATGTCAGAAAAAATTGGATTTGTAGGAGTCGGTCGAATGGGTGCTAATATGGCCCGTCGTTTAAAAGAGTGTGGTTATGATGTGACTGCGGTGTATGATGTCTATACTGCCGGAGCCGCAGAATTGGCTGCTGAATTAGGCTGTGAAGCGTGTACTGAGCTTTCCCGGGTTACTGAGTTGGCCGATGTTATCTTCACTGTTGTTACAGACGATGCTGCGATGCTTTCGATCTTCGCTGAAAATGGTTTGCTGACAGGGGCAGACGGGAAAACATTTGTGAATTGTGCGACGGTTTCTCCTGCAACACATCTTATCGTGGAAGCAGCGGCTGAAAAAGTCGGCGCCAAAACACTCGAAGGTTGTATGGCTTCCAGTATCCCACAGGCCAGACAAGGAACGCTTTATCTCATGTGTGGTGGTAAAGAGGAAACCTTTAAATCAGTCGAAGCCATCCTGGAAAAACTCTCTTCTTCGATGCGGTATGTGGGTACTAGTGGTGAAGCTGCCAAGGTGAAGGCATTGGTCAATATGGTTATGAATATCAATACAGCTGCTTTGGCAGAAGGTTTGGGTATTGGTGATGCAGTGGGGCTGGATCTGAATCTGTTACGGGAGATTTTCTCTCAAACAGGTGCTAATTCCAATGTTCTGAAAACAGATGGTGAAGATATGCAGATTCGCGACCATGAGTGTTATTTCTCAGCTGCACATGCGGCTAAGGATAGTGGCATTGCGCTGGATCTAGGTGAAAGTGCTGGTTTGAACCTTCCTCTGGCGAAGGCAACTAAAGCTCAGTATGATAAGATGATCGCTGAGGGACTAGGTGATCTGGATAAATCTGGTATCGCGGAACTTACTTTTAAAGGTCGTCACACAGCTAAGTGATAACGGCCTCATAGATAAAAAATATAAATTACGACCGATGAAAAAAAATACCCCTAAAATCGTTCATATGGCGAATCTCTGGTCTCTCGTAGGCTACCCTCCGAAGAAAAAGGAATGGGATATCGAACGTAAACTTGTGGCAATCAAAGAAGCCGGGTTTGGTGCGATCACCACCTTATTGACTCCAAAGGTTGGTAAGCTAGCCAAGAAGCATGGCCTCGGCGTGGTTGGTTTTTTCTCTTCAGCCAAGCTGAGTGAGATGCGGGGTTATTTGGAAGGCCAACGTGATGCGGGTGCCTATGACATCAATGTCCAGGTGGGTGACCATGATACGACAACGACTAAGGCAACCGCTTTGGCGATTCGTTTGATGGCGGAAGCTAAAAAGATAGGTGTTCAGCCAACGGTTGAGATCCATCGTGATACCTGTACGGAAACCCCCGAAAAGACATATGCATTGGCTGATGCCTATCGAAAGGAAACGGGAGAAATTCTTCCGATGACCTTGGACTTTTCGCATATTTCGGTCGTGAAACATTTGGCTCCAGAGGATTATACCAAACGCTTGATTGAACGTAAAAACATCGTTCAGCGGGCTCCGCAGATTCATTTCCGTCCTTTCAATGGTCATCATTGTCAGGTGCCGGTAACGGATGGGAAAGGTCGTCTGACACCTGAAGTGAAGGATTGTTTAGCGTTCCTTGAGGATTTGTTTACCGTTTGGCAGAAAGGTCGGTTTGGGCATGAGCAATTATATGTTTGTCCGGAAATGGGTCCTGTTGCTGGAGGATATAACTTTCATTCCTTACCGAATAGTTGGGAAGAGGCGATTGTGCTACGTAAGCAGATCGACAAGGTCTGGAAGAAGGTTTCAAAAGCTTCCTAAACTAGGTTGTTTTCTATTTTCAAGAGGCGCGGGAATGAGATATTTCGCGCCTCTTTTGTTCTTGTAAAAAGATGATGGATTTTGAAATTTGGCAGTGGGCACTTTTTGTCTTGGCGACAGTGATTATCGGAATGTCCAAGACGGGGATTCCGGGCCTGGGGATTTTGGCAGTTGCGGTATTCGCGAATTTGCTACCTGCGAAAGAGGCGACGGGACTGGTGCTTCCTCTGTTGATCTTTGCTGATGTATTCGCGGTTCTTTTTTACCGGCGACATGCTGAATGGAAGTATTTTTTACGGCTTTTCCCGTGGGCTATTTTGGGTGTTTTTGCCGGCTATTTTGCTCTAAAGACGATCGATGATGTTCAGGCGAAAATAATGATCGGGACTATCTTGCTTATCATGCTGGTGGTGCATTTTGTCCGGAAATCCAAAGAGGCAAAACTGGAAAAAAAGATGGTGGAAAGTGGCGCCTGGTTTGCGCCTTTTGTGGGAATTGCAGGTGGGTTTGCGACAACGGTGGCCAATGCCGCTGGGCCAATCATGATTCTCTATCTTCTGGCGGTGCGATTACCCAAGATGGCCTTTATGGGAACCGCTGCCGTTTATTTTCTCATTTTAAATACCTTTAAGGTACCTTTTTTGCTGAATCTAGACCTGATTACGACCGAGAGCCTGATGATGGATCTCTACTTGTTGCCGGCTATTCTGGTGGGCGCTTATACAGGAAAAAAGATCATTCATTTGGTGGATCAAGTGCTGTTTGAGAGATTGGCACTCTTGCTGACTTTATTGGCTGCGCTTAAGCTTTTCTTTTAAGCGATAAAATGGCAGATTTTCAATATGGGCCGTGCATCAATACGTGATCAATGGAAAGCCAAACTTGAAGGCAAAGGCGTTTCGTCGAAGGTCAGCGCATGGGAGCTGAATCAAGGCGGGGTTTCCTTTGTGGGTCAAGTACTGGGAGTTGACCCTAGTTTACGTGGAACGGGCTTATCTCTGATCGAATTTAAAAAGGGGAAATCTCCCATCATGTTGCGCTGTCAGACCGTGACGATGAAACCGAAGATTCCGATGTCGGAGTGTTTGGGGGAGATCTTTCGATCTGTGACTTGTTTTCTGGATGATTTCACGGTAGATCATGTAGCCCTCGAACAGACGATTTATGTTCAAAATTTTCAGACAGCCCAAATATTGGGAGCGGCCAGAGGAGCTGCGACTGCGGCTGCGGCGGTTCAGGGCAAACCTATTTTCGAATACGCAC
>JAESUN010000039.1 GCA_016763045.1 Opitutaceae bacterium
CGACGCGCGCACAGGGTGGGTTCATGCGCGATGTTATGAAGCTCAATAGCAAGTCGCGTAACTTCCGTATTTTCAGCCCGGATGAAACCGCGTCGAATCGCTGGGCGGCGCTGTTTGAAGTCACCAAGCGTTGCTCGACAGCAGATATTCTGCCTGGCGACGAGAACATTGCACCGGATGGTCGGGTGATGGAAATGTTGAGTGAACATCAGTGCCAGGGTTGGCTCGAAGGATATCTACTGACCGGGAGACACGGGTTTTTCTCCTGCTATGAAGCCTTCATTCATATCGTTGATTCGATGTTTAACCAGCATGCTAAGTGGCTCGATGTGACGCGTGACATCGAATGGCGCCAGCCGATCGCCTCGTTGAATTATTTGTTGTCATCGCACGTGTGGCGACAGGATCACAATGGTTTCAGTCACCAGGATCCGGGCTTTATCGACGTGGTGGTTAACAAGAAGGCCGAGGTTATCCGCGTCTATTTGCCACCCGATGCCAACACATTATTATGCGTAACCGATTATTGCCTACGCAGTCATAATGATATCAATGTCATTGTCGCGGGCAAACAGCCTGAACTGCAGTGGTTGGATATGGATGCCGCGATTAAGCACACTAGCGCTGGTTTGGGAATATGGGAATGGGCCAGTAATGACGAGGGCGGCGATCCCGATGTAGTAATGGCCTGTTGTGGTGACGTGCCAACCCTGGAGACACTGGCTGCCGTGAAGATTTTGCGAGAGCAATTTCCTGAACTCAAAATTCGTGTGATTAACGTGGTTGATTTAATGACTCTGCAACCAGAGAGTGAACACTCTCATGGTATTTCAGATAAAGACTATGATGTTCTGTTTACCAAAGATAAGCCGATTATTTTTGCTTATCACGGTTATCCCTGGTTAATTCACCGTCTAACTTATCGGCGCACCAACCACCACAATTTACATGTACGCGGTTACAAGGAAAATGGCACTACAACCACGCCTTTTGATATGGCTGTGCTAAATGATCTCGACCGGTTTCATTTAGCGGGTGATGTCATCGACCGGGTACCGAGTTTGGGTGCACGCGCAGCTTACGCGAAACAGTTTTTACGTGACAAGCTCCTTGATCATAAGGCCTACATCGAAAAGTACGGTGAAGACATGCCGGATATTCGTAATTGGAAGTGGGAAGGTGATGCAACAAAGTAACGCTATGGTGATAAGAGTCACCTATGTTAAAGTGAAATGAAAGGGGAAAATCGACAGGATATGAATATCAACTCTTTTCCACAGAATATAGGCACTGTCATATCGGTGCGCGGTAGCGTCGTGGATATCGTGTTTGATGACCAGTTACCACCTATTTATTCCCTGTTACATGCTGGGACAGAAAATCAAATTTCAATTGAAGTTTTTTCACAACTCGATGCTCATCATGTGCGAGGCATTGCACTGACACCTACCCAGGGGCTGACACGTGGCATGTTAGTGCAAGATACCGGGGGTCCTTTAAAGACACCGGTTGGCAAAGGCATTTTATCACGCATGTTTGATGTGTTTGGTAACGCCATTGATCGTCAGCCAACACCGACAGACATCCAGTGGCGTTCAGTGCATAATAAGCCTCCGGCTTTAGCGCGGCGCTCCACCAAATCCGAGATTTTTGCAACGGGTATTAAGGTCATCGATGTACTAATGCCGCTGGAACGTGGTGGCAAGACAGGCCTGTTTGGCGGCGCGGGTGTGGGTAAGACGGTGTTACTGACTGAGATGATTCATAACATGGTCGGACAGCATGAAGGTGTGAGTATTTTTTGCGGTATCGGTGAACGCTGCCGTGAAGGTGAAGAGCTCTACCGTGAGATGAAAGCGGCGGGTGTGCTGGATAATATGGTCATGGTGTTCGGCCAGATGAACGAACCGCCAGGCGCGCGTTTTCGTGTTGGGCATGCCGCGCTGACCATGGCCGAATATTTTCGTGACGACGAACATCGCGACGTGCTGTTGCTGGTTGATAATATTTTTCGTTTTATTCAGGCGGGCATGGAAGTTTCCGGCTTAATGGGGCAAATGCCGGCGCGCCTGGGTTATCAGCCGACCATGGGTACAGAATTGTCGCAACTGGAAGAACGTATCGCCAATACCGACAGCGGCGCCATTACTTCAATCCAGGCGGTGTATGTGCCGGCGGATGATTTCACTGATCCGGCAGCGGTACATACTTTCTCACATCTTTCCGCATCCATTGTGCTGTCACGCAAGCGAGCCAGTGAGGGGCTTTATCCCGCGATTGATCCGTTACAGTCCAGTTCAAAAATGGCCACACCGGGTATCATCGGGAAACGGCATTATGCGCTTGCACAGGAAATCCGACGTACCCTGGCACAGTATGCAGAGCTCAAGGACATTATAGCGATGTTGGGTATGGAACAGCTGTCACCAGAAGACCACAAGGTGGTTGGCCGTGCGCGGCGGCTGGAACGTTTTCTCACCCAACCGTTTTTTACCACAGAACAATTTACCAGTCTTCGTGGCAAACTGGTGAGTCTTGATGACGCATTGGATGGCTGTGAGCGCATCCTGCGCGATGAATTTAAAGACTATCCGGAAAGTGCATTCTACATGATCGGCGCCATTGACGAAGCCAAAGAAGAACCAGTGAAAAAAGCCAAGCAGACAGCTGCAGGCACAGGGGAAAATTCAGTCACCACCCATGCAGGCAGCAGCAATGCATCTTAAAATTCTGTTGCCATATAAAATATTTGCGGACAGGCAGAATATATCGCGCATTGTTGCAGTATCTCACGAAGGTTCATTTGGCCTGTTACCGCGTCGGCTGGATTGTGTGGTGCCACTGTCCGCAGGAATACTGGTTTATGAAACCGAAGCAGAGGATGAAGTTTATATTGCGATTGATGAAGGTGTGCTGGTGAAAGCCGGTTCCGAGGTTCTGGTTTCGGTGCGTAATGCCATTGCTGGGATGGGTCTGGATAAATTACGTGAGGCAGTAGAGGAAGAATTTTTACAGATGGATGAGCAGGAGCAAAAAATACGTTCGGTGCTGGCAAAAATGGAGAGTGGCTTTGTTCGACGTCTGGTAGAGTTGCATCATGAGTGACGAACCCAAAGTGAAACCTAAGTCCGGCGAATCCGAGTTTAGCCAACAGGTAGGTGAAATGGCAGCTCGCAAACTCAAGGCGCAACGTTACGTCACCAAAACTGTCTGGTCTGGCTTGGGCATGATGGGGCTGATTGGCTGGTCGGTGGTGGTGCCCACATTGCTCGGCGCTGCACTCGGAATCTGGCTGGACGAGAACTATCTAGGAGAGCATTCCTGGACACTCGCATTGTTGACCATTGGCCTAGTTCTGGGTTGCTTCAATGCCTGGCACTGGGTCATCAGGGAGGATAAAGAAATACACCAGCACGAGGATGAAGACAATGATGACTATGATTGAAATTTTAGATATAGCAATCGCTTTCACAGAAGGCGCTTTACTCGGCGTATTTTTTTTCGTGGGTCTCTGGTTGACGGTGCGTAAGCTGGAATCATTTCAACCGGCCGCGCTCTTGTTTTTAGGTAGCATGCTGCTGCGAATCGGAATAGTTGTATTGGGATTTTATTTTATTCTTGACGACAACTGGCAGCACTTACTGGCGGGTTTACTTGGATTTACTCTTGCTCGCATTATGATTCTGCGGCTTACCCGCAGGATGGAGCAATCAAACCAATTGATAAATAAGGCTCCGAGTCATGAATCTTAGTCCTGATCAGGTTGTTTTCTGGCAGATGGGTTTTTTCAAACTCAATGCCACAATCGCTTACACTTGGGCTCTGATGATTGTGTTGGTGCTCGGTTCAAAACTCGTTACGCGTAAACTTTCCACGCAGTTGCAACGTTCCCGCTGGCAGAATTTGCTGGAAATTATCGTCACCGGCATCAAGCAGCAGGTCAGCGAGGTGGGTCTTCAGCAGCCGGAAAAATATATCGGTTTTCTGGGCACACTGTTTCTGTTTGTCGCCATGGCGAGCCTATTCACGATTATTCCTGGCTATGAACCACCAACAGGTTCACTCTCGACCAGTGCCGCGCTGGCGATCTGTGTGCTTGTGGCTGTGCCTTTGTATGGTATCGAGGAGAGTGGGCTGACTGAATATCTTCGAGCTTACATGAAACCGACGTTTTTCATGCTGCCTTTCAATATTATCAGCGAGCTTTCGCGCACCCTGGCTCTGGCAGTGCGCCTGTTTGGCAACATGATGAGCGGCACCATGATACTCGCCATTTTACTGACCATCACGCCGTTCCTCTTCCCGATTGTGATGAGCGCGCTTGGGCTGCTGACTGGCATGGTGCAGGCATATATCTTCAGCATTTTGGCCACGGTTTACATCGCCGCTGCCACACGAGTCCACAAGCCCAAAATAGAGTCACATAAAAAACTTTTAAACAACGACGACGACAATTAAAGGAGATACTATGGATTACATGACTATTATTGCGGTGGTATCAATTTTCACTGCAGGTATTACCATCGCCATCGGGGTCATCGGGCCTTCACTGGGCGAAGGCAGAGCAGTTGCAGCCGCGTTGACATCACTGGCTCAGCAGCCTGATGCGTCCGCCACCATTACCCGCACACTATTTGTCGGTCTGGCGATGATTGAATCGACGGCCATCTACTGCTTCGTGGTCTCGATGATTCTTATTTTTGCCAATCCGTTCTGGAATTACGCCATCGCTCAGGCCGCAGGAAAATAAGTCATGTTGATCGACTGGTTTACCGTTATTGCGCAAGTCGTCAATTTTTTAATTCTGGTGTGGTTGTTGAAGCATTTTCTGTATCAGCCAATCCTTAATGCCATTGATGCGCGTGAGAAACGTATCGCTAGCGAAATTGCAGAGGCTGATGCGAAGAAGACTGAAGCCGTGAAAGAACGCGACGAGTTTCGGCAAAAGAACGAGACGTTCGACCAGCAACGCAGCGCACACATGAATCAGGTAATGGAAGAGGCGAAAACAGAACGTGCCCAGTTGCTCGATGCCGCGCGACTGGAGTCAGAAGACTTGCGAACCAGGTTACAGGCTGCACTTAAAAACGAACAACACTGCCTGAATGATGCACTCAGTCTGCGCGCATGCGAAGAAGTGTTTGCCATTGCCCGTAAAGTGCTTACTGAGCTTGCCGGAACAACATTGGAAGAACGCATGACAGAGATTTTTCTTGCTCGTTTGCGTGAGTTGAACGATGCCGAGATGGCCGGTTTGAAGTCAGCATTTTTAGCATCAAACAGCCCGTTGTTGGTGCGTACAGCCTTTGAACTGCCCACGGAACAATGCGCTGCTATTGAAGCCGCCAGCAAAGAAATACTGGGCAGTGATAAACAGCTTAAGTTCGAGACTGCGCCGGATCTGATCAGTGGTATTGAGATCATCGTGGATGGCCAGAAGATAGCGTGGAGTATTGCCGGTTATCTGGCCTCGCTGGCAAAGAGCGTCGACAGCCTGTTGAAAACCCCAGACAATCTTCAGTCCAAAGATGAAATTATAGATATAGCGGATGCTGCGCAGGAAATCGATGAAAATAGAGCCTGATAATCTGCAGGATGTGTTCGACAACGCGTTCTCGGACATGCGTCAGGCGCGTCAATCTTTTGTGCTGGAACTGGAACCGCGTGAAGTAGGCATCATCACCAGTATCGCCACCGGCATTGCAATAGTATCTGGTCTTCCTGGTGTTGGTTTTGAAGAAGTGCTCAGGTTTCCAGGTGATATCTATGGTATTGCCTTCAACGTCGATGAAGACGAAATCGGTGCTGTGCTACTCGGAGACTACTGGCACCTGCAGGCAGGTGATGAAGTCGAACGTCGGGGGCACGTCGTTGATGTGCCGGTGGGGGAAGGGTTGATCGGGCGAATTATAAACCCAATGGGTCTACCTCTGGACGGTAAAGGCAGAGTGAATTCCAGTGCACGATTACCTGTCGAACGACCCTCTGCCGCTATAATGGATCGTGCACCTGTTACCGTACCCTTACAAACAGGTATAAAAGTGATCGATGCACTGATTCCTGTCGGTCGTGGACAGCGCGAATTAATTCTTGGTGACCGACAGACAGGCAAGACGGCCATCGCACTGGATACGATACTGAATCAACGTGACCAGAATGTTGTGTGTGTGTATTGTGCCATTGGTCAACGTGCTTCTGGTGTGGCCAAAGTTATTGCGACTTTACGCGAACAGGGTGCTTTAGACTACACCATTGTTGTGGTTGCCGAAGGCAATGATCCACCTGGGCTGGCATATATCGCACCCTATGCTGCGACCAGTATTGCAGAGTATTTCATGCAGCAAGGTCGAGATGTACTGGTTGTCTATGATGATCTCACACACCATGCGCGTGCCTATCGTGAGTTATCACTGCTATTACGTCGTCCACCCGGACGCGAGGCATTTCCCGGTGATATTTTTTATATTCATTCACGCTTACTGGAACGTGCAACCCACTTACGTGAGGAACTCGGTGGTGGCTCGTTGACCGCGCTGCCTATTATCGAAACTGAAGCACAGGATATTTCGGCGTATATTCCAACGAATCTGATATCGATTACGGATGGACAAATTTATCTTTCACCTTCTTTGTTTGAGCTTGGTGTGCTACCTGCGGTCGATGTCGGTAAATCTGTTTCGCGAGTCGGCGGCAAAGCACAACGTGCAGCTTACCGTGCTGTAGCTGCAGATCTTAAGCTGGCTTATGCACAGTTCGAGGAGTTGGAAACCTTTGCACGGTTTGGCGCGCGGCTGGATGACAGTACGCTGAAAATTATCGAGCACGGCCGGCGCATTCGGGCCTGCCTCAATCAGCCAGAATTTACCCCGGTGTCCATGGTTGGGCAAATTGCGGTTCTACTGGCATTGACCGCGAAACTGTTTGATGAAATACCATTGGAGCAGATGCTCGCTGCCGAGCACGCGGTACGCGCTGCCGCCGCGGACATTCCTGCCGAGATAGGTGCGCGATTCGCGAGCGCCAATAAATTAAGCGACGAAGATCGCACCG
>JAESUN010000349.1 GCA_016763045.1 Opitutaceae bacterium
CACGGTATCAAGATTCTCTTTGAGAATGTGGACTTCACGAATTTCAATTTTTCCTTCTTGGGTCCCGTTGGACAGAACTTTTGTATCCAAATCTTCTTTGAGAAGGTTGGTTTCATGATGTTTCAAGTTACTTTTTCCGGTTACGACAAGAATACGGTTATCCGGTAGCAGGGCACTTCGTGGAATTTCATGGCGGAAGCAATGGTCTTTCCTTTGATATGTGCTTCGACAAACATCCCGACTTTTAAGGGAGGATTTTCCCCTGATTGGTCGCGGTCGTAGGGATCAATGATCTGAGCGACGACGTAGGTGAGTCTTGTTTTGGGGTCGATCGTTCCTTCTGTTCGATCGATGATGCCTTTCCACTGATAAGTCTGTCCGGCATAAAAAGCTTCGATCGTCACTTGTGGCTTTTCTCTATTTTCAGAGTCGTCGGGATATTGTTCCGGAAGGTCTAAATAATGGATTTCGTCTAGAGAGAGGGGAAGGCGTATTTCGGCGATGTCCACAGAATATATTTGTGCGATCTGGCTGCTTCTCGCACTTACCATCTGGCCCAAGTCTACTAGCTTTTTGCGAACCCTTCCGTCATAAGGCGCCCTTACTGTGGTTCGTTCCAGATCTCGTTGCGCCATTTTAACAGCCGCTTTTGCTGCAGCCATATTAGCCAGTGCGCGTTCGAGTTGAGGTTTGCGTAAGACAAGGTCGTTTGGGTCTCCTTTTTGAAGTTCCGCCCAATCTTCTTTTGCTTGATCGGAATTGGCCTTTTCCTGTTGATAGTTCAGTTTGGCTTCGGCTACTCCGCCTAAAGCATTGGCGAGATTTGCTTCGTAATCGATAGGGTCGATTTGCACGAGTTCATCCCCTTTCTTGAAGAATCCACCGGCAAACAGAGCGGGGGAAATATGGAGGATTCGTCCCGAGACCTCGGCAATCAGATTTGTTTCCGTGCGCGCTTGAACTGTGCCCTGGCTAACGATTTCAAGTTGAATGCTCTCTACTTTTACCTCGATAACTTTCACTACAGGTAATGATTCTTCTGGCATCTTCTTTGCAGCATCAGGCTTCAGTTTTAAAGCGCCAAAAGCGACGATAACGGCGATTAAAATAATGAGAGGAGGGAGCCCGTAGGCGAAGAGCCATCTTGGGGAATGTGGGTTTGATGTATTCGATTTCATGACACTAAATAATTAAGAAGCTGTCAGGAATCCGCCTCCTAGAGCAAGGTAGAGGTTGATTCTGTTTTGAAGTCTTAGGTTTTTAATTGAGATGAGTTGACGTTGGGTATCGAAAGCTCTGCGTTGAGAGTCTAGAACACTGGTGATGTTTATCAGCCCGCGTTCATAAAGTTTCCATGACTGTTTTTCAGCTTTGTTGTTTTCTATTGCGGCAACAGTTATTTCTTTCTCGAAGCGTTTTAAGGCCGTTTCAGCTGCTAGTGTGGTTTCGACTTCCTGAAAGGCTATTAGGACAGTGTTTTTGTATTGAGCGATTTGGGCTAGTCTTAAAGCGTCTGACTGATCTCGTTCGGCTTTTAATCTACCCCCTTGGAAGAGAGGTGCTGAAAGATCCCCGAAAATGGACCAGATACTGAAATCGCTATCCAATAAATCGGAGAGTTGGTTGCTGGCGGTTCCTCCGTTGGCGGTGAGAGCGATTCGGGGTAACCAATTGCGTTGAATCGATTTATCTTGGGCAACAACGGCGGCCAAGCGTCGCTCTTCAGCCATGATGTCAGGGCGGCGTGCAAGTAGGTCGGAAGGTAGTCCGACGGGGGCATTTTTTTCTAATCGAGGGAAATCGCCTTCGGTTTGTAACTGAGACGAAGGATAACGTCCCAAGAGCACTTCAAACTGACGTTTTGTTTGATCGAGTTGGATACGGTATCTTTCTTGTTCAGCTCTACTGGAAGCTGCTTGCGCACGGATGAGTCGTAATTCAAATCCGGAGATGAGACCTCTTTGATAGCGTTTTTCCAGAGTGTTGCGATTGGCATCAAAACTTGAGGCTGTATCCTGAGCGAGTTGAAATTGAGCTGTTGCTTCGAGAATATTAAACCAACCTTTGGCGACTTGTCCTGCGAGAGAAAGACGAAGTGCTTCATAGTCGAGCAGAGAGGCTTCATACTGTGCCAACGAGGCGGCATGAGCATTTCCCAAGCGATTCCATAGGTCGATTTCCCATTGTGAACTCAAGGTCAAGGAATGGCTTTCCGTTTCGATTTTTTGGAAGTTGAATGAAGGAATACGAGATTGTTGTTTTCCTGAGCTTAAATTGACACCAAGGGTTGGGTATCGAAGCGATCGTGAAATACGTGAGACGGCTTCGACGGCTTTGACCTGTTGCTTTGCGGCTTCCAGGCCAAAGTTGTTTTCTTCGACTTCATGGACGAGCTCAATGAGTGTAGAGTCGTTGAAATCCTCAAGCCAGTGATTCGATGTTGTTTGTGTCTCGGATGTTGTTGTCCATGTCTGAGGTATCAGATCTTTGATTGCTTCGTTTTGATTCTCAACGGGGTGGGTGATGCATCCGCTGAGAATGCTCAAGCTGGTGAGAAGAACCCCCGTTTGTTTCATCCGTTTAAAAGTCTGTTTCATGCGGGGTCTCATTTTTGATCCATCTCGCTAATTGATTTTAATCCTCCTGAAATGAAAGTGATTAGATGATCAATGAGGCTTTGGGTGTGGGTTAGGTCGACCTCTCCGCATGACATTTGTTCTAGGTTCCCGTGTTTCATCATGGCGCCTACCAGAATGCAGGATAAAAAATGCATGCCATAGCCGATTTTTTTGAAATCTGGGTTTCCTAAGGATTCAGAAATGGCCTGAGAAAAACGTTCAATCACCTTTTGCATGACATCACGATGAAGGGACTTCATGAAGTCGCGTTCCTCGCCCATCCCTTTCCCCATTGCTCGGAGAAAATAGAAATTGTTGGAATCTTCCCCTATCAATTTTGTAAAAAGAGGACGGATGATGATCTCGACAACTTCTACAAGAGGTAGAGGGCGACCCTCATTCTTTGCATAGGCTTCGTCGAGCATAGCCATCCGCTCAGTGTTGATTGGCTCGATCCGATAGCGAAAGACTTCCTTGAATAGATCTTCTTTTGTCCCGAAATGGTAATTAATGGCAGCTGTATTGACTCCTGCGCTCGAGGTGATGCTTCGAATGGAGGCTCCGCTAAAGCCGTTTATCGCAAATTCGACTTCGGCGGCTTCAATGATCTTTATTTTTGTATTGTTCACAGTTTTCAAACACTCGTTTGATTCAAACAAATGTTTGAATTTGGGCAAGATAAAAATTCCCCACCCGATTTTTTGGATTTCGAAGGCAGATGGGTCCGTTGAAGATTCGGGTCATTGTTTTTTCTAGGTGGGGACTGAACTTTCGGCATGTGCGGAAGATCTTGAAGGAATAAACCTTAGTCATCCGAACGTCTCTTTGAGTGAAAATATGAGGAGATTGTGATGGGCGATTCGGAGCAGATTATCATTGTGAGGGTTGCTTTTTTCTGACTTTGATCAGGTGTGCATCGTTCGTTCGCTCGCGTGAGAGTTGTTCCTGAAAGAGCCTTTTAAATTTGATGATAAAGAGCGAAAATTCTGTTCTCTCCTTTGGAGAATTCGTGGCCCTAATGGCGTTTATGATGGCTTTGGTGGCTCTTTCTATCGATGCGATTCTACCTGCTTTGCCTGATATGGGAAGAGATTTACAGGTGGCTGAACCGAATGATAGTCAACTCGTGATCTCTCTGTTGTTTCTGGGTTTGGCCTTTGGGCAGATTTTTTATGGTCCATTGTCAGACAGTGCGGGGAGAAAACCCGCGGTCTACCTGGGTTTTTTAATTTATATCATAGGGTGTTTTATTTCGGGGTTTTCCGATAGTTTACCCGTAATGTTAGTTGGACGTTTTTTTCAAGGATTTGGGTTAGCAGGGCCACGTGTCGTATCTATTGCATTGATACGAGATCAATATTCGGGTCGTGAAATGGCTCGAGTCATGTCTTTTGTTATGGTTCTTTTCATCCTCGTTCCCACTCTTGCTCCAGCGTTAGGGCAGGGGATCTTGATGGTGGCGGATTGGCGGGCGATATTTTGTGTTTTTCTGGTGCTTGGGTTGGCTATTGTCGCTTGGTTTTCAGTGCGACAGAAAGAGACTCTCCTGCCGGAGGATCGAAGACCCTTTTCTTTGAAAGGAATACGGAGTGTCTTTGGTGAAGTCTTGAGGAATAGGACTGCGATGAGATATACTGTGGCGACGGGATTTGTCTCAAGTCCGTTCTTTGGGTATTTAAATTCGGTGCAACCGATTTTTCAGGAGCAGTATGGCTTGGGTGAAAAATTCCCTCTGTATTTTGCGATCTGTGCTTTAGTTTTTGGGGGTGCTGCTTTTTTCAATGGGAAGCTTGTTTTAAGATTTGGAATG